>JAYWEL010000036.1:0-5823 GCA_043779285.1 Chitinophagaceae bacterium
AGAAATTTTTCTTCCCGGAGGAACATGGGTTTTTCCATAGAGTTGTCTTTAAAAGGAATTGGATATTAAATTAAATCTTAGAAATCTGCCTAACCTTAAGATTTCGAAAAGATTACTTTACGATAACGCAGTATCAGGAGACATATGGTAAGTACATCATGCTATATTTAGCTAATTAGGGGTTTCCCCTAAAAATTAATAAAAGAAAATATATACTGCTTGTTGAAAGAACAAAATATTTATAACCGGAATATGAGCTTAGTCAAATACAGGGATATCAACAATCATTTTACATCCCTGCCCCGGGGCAGTCTTGATCTGTAATTTCCCATTGTAAAATCTTGTTCGTTCATAAATATTGGACAAACCAATACCCCTGCGGGTTTGTTTTGCTTCAAAGCCAACTCCATCATCTTCTACCAGCAATTGTATGTCGTCGTCAATTGTATATAAATGAATAGTCAGGTTTTTTGCCTTACTGTACTTTAATGTATTCTTGATCTGTTCTTGTACAATCCGGAAAAGGGTTACTTTTTTCCCATTACTTATTACTTCCACCTCATCCTGGTGATAGAAAAAGACATTCATGGCATTGGTGGCTTTCAGATCATCCACCAGTGTATTAATGCTGGCAATTAATCCGTTTTCTTTCAACTGTGGAGTTACCATTTCTTTGGAAAGTTTTCTTATCTCCTCGATAGCTGACAGTATATACTCTTTTACTTTCCCTTTCAGATCATCATCCTCAGGAGTAGAAGTTTTGATCATGTCCATAAAAAGCTTGCAGGTAGAAAGGATCTGGTTCACATTATCATGCAATTCATGGCCAATGCGTGTACGTTCTTTTTCCTGCACGGAAAATATAGTTTCGGTAATATCTTTTTGCCGGCGTATCTGCTCGTCTATTAATTTCGATTCTAATTCTTTTAATTGTGATACGTCACTAAGCGATCCGATCATTTTCACAGCCAGCTCGTTTTCAAATATCACAAACCCTTTATCAATTACATTTATATAATCGCCTGTTGCTTTTTTAAACCGGTACTCACTTGCCCAACTCTTCAATTTTTTATCCACTACATTCTTAATCGTATCCCGTACTTTTCTCCGGTCATCCGGGTGAATTCTTTTAAACCACCATCCAAGACTAAAAGAACTCTTGGGTGAAAACCCGATAAGGTCCATCAGGTTTTGATTTCGAAATATTTCACCGGTTTGCATATCCCATTCCCAAATAGCGTCGGTGGTAACATGGCTCAGGTTATGCAGGCTTTCTTTTGCATGCTGCAGTTGCTGCTCCGCTTTATGATGATTAGTGATATTAATTGCTTCCCCGCCAATCATTCTTTTCCCCGAAACCATATCAACCGGGAAGATGTTGATCCAGAAAACGATTTCAGTGCCATCGGCCAAAAACATTGTTTCTTTGATTTTCTGAGCCAAACCTGTTTCCAATACCTGACGATGTTTTATTTCAAGTGCTTCGGCAATCACTTCAGGTACCATCTCAAGAATGTTTTTTCCGATGGATGATTCACTGAGGCCAAGATATTTGTAGAATGATTTATTTGCAAACATCAGCCTGCCTTCTTCATCCACCATCCATGCCAGGTTTGGTGTATTATCCTTAAAAGTATTAAACAAAATTTCCTGCTGATGCACTTCATTTTCCAATTCATTTTCCCTGCTGATATCTGTTATTGAAGTAACTACTGAAGTAGGTTCTGAATTGTTTTCTTCAAACAAGGGTTGTGAGTTGATCAATAGGGTTTTCAACTTCCCGTCATCTGTTTTAAGAGTTACCCTGACATCCTTTTGAAGCTCCCTTGTCAGTAAAGCTCTTATAGCCGGACTATTTTCATAAGAAACCACACCCGATTCATTCTGTACACAATTCCACAGGTTTTTAAATTCGTTACTCTCATATAAAGTTTCAATACTGGTATCGAAAATCTCAGCAGCCTTCTGGTTAGCAGCCAGTACATCTCCATTTACATCCTGCATTATTACACCAATCGTTAACCCCTCCATGATGGCATCGTAATTCCGGTTGGCCATATTCTTCATCTTCTTCACTCTTGCTTTGCCCACAATATCATAACCGATACAGAAATATTTATTGGACCCGTCTGCTCCATTTTTGTATTTACTTATCTCCAATTTCATCCAGTGATGAGAACCATTGATGGCAGAAATATCTATGGAGACAGCGTTACTGGTTTTCTGAACATGAGTAATCGAGTCTTTAAAAGATTTTAAATGTTTTGCCCCCAGAAATTTAAAGAAACTCTTTTCCTGAATTTTTTCAGCCTTCAGTTCAAGATTGGAAATGAAATAAGAATTGGCAAACTGGATAAATCCATTTTCATCTATTACCAGCATGTAATAGTCTTTATCTGTGCCATCGGCTTTATCAATATAGTCGGTTCTCATATGCGATTTTAGTTTAACGCAGCGATCGTTTCAGGTATTTTATCAAAATCCCTGGATTTGTCCAGGAAAAAATCTGCACCCATATGCAAACATAAATCCCTGTAATTATCGCTTGCCTGGTTGGTCAGCATGATCACTTTGATCTGGGGATGGATCATTTTGATTTCTTTCAGCAGTTCTATACCGCTTTTATCAGGAAGGTTGATATCGAGTAAAACTACATCGGCATTAACTTCGTTTAACATTTTAATGCTTTCATAGTAGTTGGCGGCATGGATCACCAGTTTCACATTCTCCACTTCTTCCAGTAATCCCAGTATCCTTTTAATGATCAGTAAAGAATCTTCAACCACCAATACAACCATTTCTTTTTTTCTCATTGGTATCATTTTTCAAAACAACTTAATACTGAGTTTTAAATAAATAGTGTTTTCTGCCATTTCTTCTAAGTAAAACTTACCAGCGCCATGTAGCTTATTTTCTACATACGCTGCATTCTTTTTAAATAAGTTTATTCTCCAACACATACCGTATCAGATCAGCATTGTTTTTCATGTTCATCTTTTCCAAAATACGTATACGATAAGTGCTTATAGTGTTAGCTGAAACATTGAGCTGGGTGGCAATATCTGAAATTGAAATACCGGTTGCCAGTTTCAGCATCACCTGGAATTCCCGATCGCTCAGCAGTTCATGTGGTAATAATCCGGCTTTTTTAAGTTTGGAACCTGTCATCCTGGTTGCCAGTTCAGGATTAATATAGCGGCGTCCGGATAATATGGTGTTGACAGCTTTGATGAGTTCGTCAGGAGCCGTATCCTTATTTAAAAAACCATAAGCTCCAAGGCGGATGGCCCTGAATGCATACTGCTCTTCCGGATAAATACTTATGATAAGAATCCGTTGTTCAGGTTTTTTTTCAATGATCTGTGGTATTGCTTCTAATCCACCGCCACCGGGCATCGACAGATCTGAAATAATAATATCCCAGTTGTCTGTCATTACTTTTTCCAAAAGTGAGGCTGTGTCATAAGCCTCAGCAATTTCTATAAATGGAAACTCTTCCGTTAATATCTGCCTGATTCCCCTTAAAACGATCTCATGATCATCTGCAACCAGAACTTTCAACATGGGTGTAGTGTTTTTTAAATAAGGATCCCATTAAAGATTTTTTTCAAAATCAACCAGAGATTGCCTTAAGGTTAAATGTAAGTCTTGAAATACAAAAAAAAGTAATGAAGTCTGTTGGAGTAATGTAGTAATACAACTACAATTATTGGTTTCACAAAAAAAATATCAGATTAATTTGTTTTCCAAAGCATACCTGGTCATGTCTGCATTTCCTTTCATACTCATTTTTTCCAGGATACGTGCACGATATGTACTTACGGTAGTAGCGCCCAGAGATAATTGAGTGGCAATTTCGGAAATCGTTTTCCCTTCGGCGATCTTTTTAAATACGTCAAACTCCCTATCACTTAAAAGTTCGTGAGGTTGCTTATCTGAATCAGCGCTTAGTGCACCCGCCAATTTTTCTGCAATAGTAGGAGTAATAAATTTTCTTCCGATCCTTACAGTTTGAATTGCCTTTATTAATTCATCGTGTACTGAGTCTTTATTTAAATATCCTGAAGCACCCGCCTTTAATACTCTCAATGCATACTGGTCTTCCGGGTGCATACTCATAATTAAAACAGGAATTTCAGGTTTGATCTCTTTTATCTGGTGCAATGCTTCCAAACCGCTACGGCCAGGCATACTGATATCCGTAACTATCACATCCCAATTTTGTTTGATAACCTGAGCCACCAGGCTTTCCACATCACTCACCTCACCAATAAATGCAGATGGATACTCATTAAGAATAATCTGCTTTAACCCTTTGCGAACAATGGCATGGTCATCAGCAATCAGAACTCGGATCATAATTTTTTGAGATTCAAGGTTGGTTGTTAACAGGAATTTTTACTTTAGTTATAGTTCCTTTACCGGGTTTACTTTCAATAACGTACTCACCTCCCATAATATTTGTCCTTTCCCTCATACCTAAGATACCTAATGTTTTCTTAATTCCAATGGTTGAAGGATCGAATCCTTCACCATCGTCACGGATTGTCATAATTAAATCATTTTTCTTCATTTTTATTAATGCAGAAACATTGGAAGCTTTTGAATGTCGTGCTACATTGGTCAGGGTTTCCTGAAATATCCTGTAAATACTGGTTGATTTATTAACAGGGAGCTTTATTTCCTTAATTTCAGTAATGAATTTTGTTTTTACCCCCGATCTTTTCCCAAATTCCTGTGCATGCCATTCCATGGCTGTAATTAACCCAAGATCATCTAAAATACTTGGCCGGAGATCAGAAGAGATCCTTCTTACAGATTTTACTGTATTGTCAATTGTAGCCAGCAGGTCATCCATTTTTTTCCGAACCTTATCATCTTTAACGGATAGCTTACTATCAATCCAGTTTATATCCATTTTTATTACTGTAAGTTGCTGCCCCAGTTCGTCATGTATTTCACGGGCAATAGCAATCCGTTCCTCTTCCTTTACCTGCTCCAGGTGAGAAACCAGCCTTCGGATATCTTCATAAGATTTTTTTAGTAATTCTTCGGCTATTATTTTATTAGTCATATCCACTCCAATACCAATGATGCAGGAATTGCCTTCATAATGAATTCTCCATCCTTTAAAAAAGTAAGGAATTTTTTTCCCCTCCTTTGGTAAAAAATTCCCTTCAAACTCAACTTTTCCTGTTTCAACAATTTCTTTTAATTTTTCCAACAAAGGTTTTCTGTTTGAATTTTCAAATAAATCGAAAAGAGTGATACCTGCAATTTCTTTTTTACTATAGCCAAGCACTTTTTCTAAATTCTTATTCCAGCGCAAAAATCTTCCTTCCTTATTAAATAAATAAAATACATCAGGTAGGTTGCTGATGATAGACTCTGAAAGTTCTTTTTCTTTTATAATCTGTTCTTCCGCTTTTTTCTTTTCAGTAACATCTCTTGTTACACCCAGTAATGAAACAATTTTTCCTTCCGCATTCTTTAATGGCACTGCATGTGTCTCCAGCCATCGGCGGTTTCCTTTTAATCCTATTATCTCAAAACCAAGTTTGCCTTGTTTTCCTTTAAAAACTTCTTTGGTCAGGTTAGCAAAAGCATCACGGTATTCAGGGGCTACAATACCGAGAACAGAGTGGCCTTTTACCAACTCCAGGTTATCGGCCTCTATCATGGCAAGCCCTGCAGGGTTCATCTCCTGCAATTCGCCGTTGGGGCCAAGTAACTTTATACATTCGGGCTCTGTATCATAAATTGTACGTAAGCGATTCTCGCTTTCAGCCAATGCCTGCTCAGCTTTTTTTCTTTCAGTAATAT
>JAYWEL010000037.1:0-13884 GCA_043779285.1 Chitinophagaceae bacterium
ATCGAGTGAGTTTGATATTTTATTGTGAATACTGAAAGAAAAATTAAAAAAATACAATGACAAGTACAGAGCTAACTGAAAGATTGATTGACGATGTAAAAAAAGCAATTCTTGCAAAAAATATAGCAAGAAGTCATAAGCAATTAATGCAAGAGATGGTAATTCAAATGCATAATCCCAAGATGAACTTCAAACATAGCCTTGATGAGAGCTGGATTGCACTGACTTGCGATATAACTCTTCCATATGACCTTTTAAGCTTATGCTCTCTGATTAATCATTTTGAAAAAGTGATAAGCTACAAAGATGGTGAAAAGGTTGATGTTAATGATTTTTTAAAGCAAATAGAAACTAATAAACAGCACATAATTGAAACTTTTAAAAAGTTTGAGAATCCTAACCTGATTGTAACTTATGGACCTGGTAATTCTGAACCTTTAGTAAATTTACTTAAAGAAAAACTGGATGATTTTAATAATGAAGTTCTAATACTTAATAATTGCTATCAAAAGTTAATAGAAAGCAAAAAATTATAAGATGCTAAAGGTTAAAATATTTTTTATATTCTTACTATATGCTGTAATAGTAAATGGTCAGACTTCATTTGACCTTCCATCCCTTGATACAAATTCAAAAAGTGTTGCTTTACTTTTTAAGCAGAAGAAAAATGATGATGCGTTAGCTTTAATAAATAAATTAATTTCTGAAAAACCTTCTGATGGAATTAATTATTTTAATAGAGCCGTAGTAAAATATTCCAAACAAGTCGTTTATTTAAAACAAAGAAAATATATCCTGAACGGAAAGTATTACAACGTACCTGAAGATGAGAAATATTTTATAATATCTAATACTGGTGCAGAAGAAATAAGAAGCCCACTATGGTATTCGCTTGCCAAAGAAATAATTGAAGATTGTAAAAAAGCCAAACAAAACGGATACAGAAACTCAGAGCTGTATTATTTACTTTTTTCAGTATCTTATGACTGTGACCCTAGCAATTTTTACTATACTTCATGCCTTTATGACTCGGCTGTACATGTTGCATCTGAACGTTATAAGCAATTAAAATCATTAGTTGATAGTACATTAAATTTTCAACCTTGGAGTGAAAAATATCTATGGGCAAGAATTGAATTGTTAAGTAAGTATAAAATTACCAATATGAATTGGGAGGAACGTATAGGAGATATCCAAATACTGCGGAAGGATTGTGAGAAGATAGTTCAGGTTACAAAAAATTCAAAGCGAAAACAATGGGCTTATTTCAATTTGGCCGATACATATAAAACATACTACTTAGATACTTTAAAAGCAATTCAATATTTATCAGCAGCTATAGATATTGACCCAAAATTTAACGATTATATTCTTTATGCAGAAAGAGGTAAACTAAGGGCATCTTTTAGTAATAATTATGAAGAAGCTATAAATGATTTTAATATTTATTTACTTAATTGGGTTGATGCAGATATATATTGTGAAAGAGCTGTCTGCTATTTTATTTTAAATAAGTCAGATGATGCTTTAAAAGACTTTAATTCTGCAATAATATTATATGAACAGCAAAGAAAAAAAATATTATTATCAAATTTAATACCAGGCCAATTAGATTATTTACAAGTCAAATGGGCATCAGCATACCATTTGAGAGGTTTGGTAAATATTAATGTTAAAAATGAAAAAGAGGCGTTAAGAGATTTTAATAAAGCAATTGAGTATGGTTCAATAGTTACAGTAGAAGCAAAAAATGAATTGCTCCAATCTTTCAGCCAATATCAAAATGATGGAACTTATTTGAAGAACAGCATCAATTCAAATTCTATTCCAATGGTTAAAAGAGGAGGAGTTTATGAGATCCCTATTACGATTAATAATACACTAAAGATTAATTTCATTTTTGATGCCGGAGCTTCAGATGTTTCTATTTCTGCAGATGTTGCTTTAACATTAATAAGAACTGGTACTGTTAGTGATAAAGATTTTATTGGGACAGCAACTTATAAGTTTGCTGATGGCTCTATGGCTAAAAGCAAAGTATTTATTTTAAAAGAACTTCAAATCGGAAACAGAAAGATTACGAATATCAGAACATCAATTTCTAACTCTTTAGATGCACCATTATTGTTAGGACAAAGTGTTTTGAATAGGTTTGGTAAAGTTACAATTGATTATAAGAATAGTGTTATTGTTTTTGAAGACTGATTTGTAAACAAGACCCTGTAAGGTCGAATATTTATAGAATGTTTTGTAATCAGGATTTATTCAACTCTGTACGGAGTTAAACTTCCTCAGGTTTAATGTTTTGGACTAAAGCGCTATTGAAACATGAGAATTAATATGACTATAAATGACGAGATACTAAGGAACGTTGCGCAAAAGAGTATGCAAAATGCTGAATTATTAATGTCCGACGCTGACCTGTTGAAAGTTGAAAAAAGATACCAAAGGGCATATGCACTTTATCAGTTTTCCATGGAAGAAGTAGGGAAAGCTTTATCAAGTGTTTTATTATTAACCTTAATTGATCAAAGACCTGAGGATATTGAAAAGTATAAAAAGAATTTTTCAAAGCACCAACCTAAGATAAAAAGATCAGCCACATTGGACACTTTTATATGTCAAGTTCTATATAAAGGAGACTATGAAGGTGCAATGTTTTTTTTAAAAGCAACCATTTCAGAAGATGAAAAAGAGTTAGATCAAAATAAAAATCACAGTCTATATACTGATATAATTGGAAATGATGTAAAAGCACCTAGAGAAATGATTGGCGAAGAAAAGATGAATTTTATTTGCTTTAAAGCAATAACACGCTACAAAATGGCGCAACCATTTGTCAATATGATATTAGAGCACTATGAAGAATTACGTCAATATCAAAAAGAAAACGGGGCAAATAGAAATATGTCTATAGATTCAGAAGAAGCAGCTAAAGAGTTTTGGGACGAAATATTATCTAAAGATTAAAAATAATTTATGAATATAAAAATAATCGCTAAAGTATCGGAGTCTGAAATCCCCCCTTTGGGGGGTGGGGGGGCTTCTAAGAACCCTCCTTTGGAGGGCAGGGAGGCTATCATCCAGGACAATCTGGACTACACCCTGTTCTCATGGAGCAAACAAAAAGGTATTGCACCCATTGCTGTCAAACATGCTTCGGGTGTTTATTTATACGACTATGATGACAAACGTTATATCGATTTTTCATCAGGGTTGATGAATGTAAACATAGGTCATGGTAATCAAAGAGTGACTGAAGCAGTGGTAAAACAAATGCAGGAAGTGAGTTACGTTACGCCAAGTTGTGTTACAAAAGTTCGAGGCGAACTGGGAAAAAAACTGGCATCCGTTTCACCCGAAGGGTTGAATAAAACCTTGTTTACAGTTTGTGGTGCAACAGCTATAGAAAATGCTATCAAATTGGCAAGAATGTATACCGGAAGGCATAAGATCATTACCAAATACCGGGCCTTTCATGGTTCTAGTTATGGAGCTATGACAGCCGGCGGAGATCCACGCAAATTACCGGCCGATAGCCAGCAGGCGCCAAACTTTGTACATGTGGAAGATCCGTTCTGTTACCGCTGCCCGTTCGGACAAACATTTGGCAGTTGCCAATATGAATGTGCCGGTCATGTAGAAAGAGTGATTCAATTTGAAGGACCGGAAAATGTGGCGGCTATTTTAATGGAAGGCGAAAGTGGCAGCAGTGGTTGTATAAAATATCCACCTGATTATTTTAAAAAGATAAGAGCCATTTGCGATAAGTACGGCATCTTATTAATTGTGGATGAAGTAATGAGTGGTTTTGGAAGAACGGGTAAATGGTTTGGAATAGATAACCATGGCGTAATACCCGATATGATTGCCACAGCAAAGGGGCTTACTGCCGGATATATTCCTTTTGGGGCTTTGATTGTGAGTGATAAAATTGCAGCAGCATATGATGATAAACCATTGATGCTTGGATTAACGTATTCGGCCCATGCAGTTGGCTGTGCTGCAGCTTTGGAAGTGTTGAATATTTACGAAGATGAAAACCTGATAGAGAATGCGGCAGCAATGGGAGAATATATTGAACAAAAAGTGGAGGAGCTGAAAGTGCTTCATCCTTCCATCGGTGATTTCAGAAACACCGGTTTATTAGGCTGTATTGAACTGGTAAAAAACAGAAATACAAAAGAACCCATGGCACCATTCAATGCAAAACCCGATGAAATGGTTGTGATGAATAAAGTGGCTGCAAAAATTAAAGAGCTGGGCATGTACACTTTTGTAAGATGGAATTATATTTTTATTGCACCGCCATTATGTATAACCAAAGAACAGGTAGATGAAGGGTTGGCGATTATTTCACAGGCCATTGCGATTGCAGATGAGTATACAATGTAGAATTAAGAGTTATGAATTAAGAGTGTACCATTCATAATTATTAATTCTAAATTCATAATTAAAATAAATTAAATGTCCCCGGAGATTATAGAACTTTCAGAAGACATATCGCATTCTTCTTTATACAGCAAAGACCTTGCTCCTGTTCCTGCAGCCGAACGCACCTGGAACAAATGGCATATCGCTGCTATCTGGGTGGGCATGGCCGTTTGTATTCCTACATACATGCTGGCAAGCAGTCTGATACAACAGGGAATGAACTGGTGGCAGGCATTGTTGACTATATTATTAGGCAACCTGATTGTTTTGATACCCATGATTTTGAATGCACATGTAGGGACAAAATACGGTGTTCCATTACCGGTTTTCCTTCGGGTAAGTTTCGGTGTTAAAGGTGCCATACTTGCATCGCTTTTGCGTGGTTTTGTAGCTTGCGGTTGGTTTGGCATACAAACATGGATTGGTGGAGCTGCCATTTATCAGTTATCATTAACAATGGTTCCTGGTTTGGCAGAATCAACATACCTGGGAGATTTTATCGGATTGAACCTGGCACAAGCAGGATGCTTCATGTTTTTCTGGTTTATTAATATCTGGATCGTTTATAAAGGCATTGATTCCATTAAATTATTGGAAACCTGGTCTGCTCCATTCTTATTATTGATTGGGTTGTTCTTATTGATCTGGGCATGGAGCCGTGTAGGATCCATGAGTGACATACTCAATGCATCATATTCCCTTTCAGGAAACGGTAATGTGGATTTCTGGAAAATATTTTTTCCCGGCTTAACTGCTATGGTTGGATTTTGGGCAACTCTATCACTAAATATTCCCGATTTTACCCGGTATGCAAAATCACAGAAAGACCAGATTTATGGCCAACTGATTGGGTTACCGGCAACCATGGTTTTTTACTCTTTTATAGGAATCGCAGTTACCAGTGCAACAGTTTTAATTTTTGGCGAAGCCATCTGGGATCCCGTTGCTTTATTGGGGAAATTTGAATCACCGGTTGTAATTGTTGTAGCCATGTTTGGATTAACCATTGCGACTCTCTCTACCAATATCGCAGCCAATATAGTAGCCCCAGCAAATAGTTTTGCCAATATGATGCCATCAAAAATCAGTTTTAAAATGGGTGGTTATATTACGGGTATTATCGGTATTCTTATTTTCCCCTGGAAACTGATTGCAGATCCGGAAGGTTATATTTTCCGTTGGCTGATTGCTTATTCTGCATTATTGGGATCATTAGCCGGTATCATGATCTGTGATTATTATCTAATTCGTAAAACAAAAATTAATCTACCGGAGTTATTTAATACGAAGGGGATATATAAAGGCTGGAATACTCCTGCATGGATTGCATTTTTTATCAGCATCGTGCCGGTTGTACCCGGATTTTTAGTAGCTGTAGGTATCAGCAATGTTACCCAGTTTCCCGAATGGTTGATAAATTTGTATTCGTATGCATGGTTTGTAACATTTGCAATAGCTTTTTTTCTGTATTGGATCTTAAAAAGAAATGAAAAAAATAATTCAACATATAAAAAGTAAAAACATTCCTTATGTCTATTTTAATAAAAAACGGAAGGGTTGTTACCGTTTCATCAGACAGTATTGCTGATGTTTTTATTGAAGGAGAACAGATAGTTGCAATTGGAGAAAACTTGGATGTACAAGCCGAAAAAATTATTGATGCAACTGGTCTTTTAGTTATGCCCGGTGGCATTGATCCGCATGTACATCTGGCAATGCCTTTTATGGGTACTTCTTCCAGCGATAACTACGAAACCGGTACCCGTGCTGCATTACACGGCGGCACTACCATGGTCATTGATTTTATTTTACAGAAACAAGGCAAGTCTTTACAGGCTGCATTGGAAGAATGGCGTTCCCGGTCAGATAATAATTGTGTAGGAGATTACAGCTTTCACATGGCAGTAACCGACTTCAATGAAAACACAAAAAAAGAAATTGTAAATATGGTGGAGAAAGAAGGCATTACTTCTTTTAAAACATTTATGGCGTATAAAGGTGCGTTGATGATTGATGATGCACAAATGGTTGGCTTGATGTTGGAAGTGAAAGACAAAGGCGGGATGGTAATTGTGCATGCAACCAATGGCGATATGATTGATTACCTGATTGCCAAGCATAAAGCAGAAAAAAAACTTTCACCTTTATATCATTATTTGTCGCAGCCAGAAATTACGGAAGCAGAAGCCAGTGGCCGTTTTGCAGACATGGCAGACTACACTGGTTGTCCGGCATATATCGTACATATGACCTGCGAAGGAGCATTGAATGCAGTGCGGAATGCAACCCGCCGAAATCAAAAAGTATATGTTGAAACCTGTATTCAATATTTAACCCTCGATGCTTCTTTATATGATAAAGGATTTGAAAGTGCCAAATGGGTTATGAGTCCACCACTTCGTGAAAAGAAAGACCAGACAACACTTTGGGCCGGCATTAATCAGGGTTTGGTAGATGTAGTTGCTACCGATCATTGTCCGTTTAAGTGGGAACAAAAATTAATGGGTAAGGATGATTTTTCTAAAATACCCAATGGGCATCCGGCTATTGAACATCGCATGGAACTCTTATTCAGCGAAGGGGTAAACAAAGGAAAAATAACGCTGAACAAATATGTAGAAATGACAAGTACTAATGCATCTAAACTGTTTGGCATGTTCCCCCAAAAAGGAACCATTGCTATTGGCTCTGATGCAGATATTGTAATGATAGATCCGAATGAAGAACATACGATTTCTGTCAATACACATCACATGAACGTGGACTATTCGGCATATGAAGGATGGGCATTGAAAGGGAAAGTGAAAACGGTTTTGCTGAGAGGAAAGATTGCCATTGATAACAATGAATGTAAACTGGAAAAGGGTTACGGGAAGTTTGTGAGAAGGAGTAAAGTTTCAGGGAAAATTTAGAATTGTGAATTATGAGTTATGAATGAAAACAAAGAAAATATCATTATTAAAAAATCATACTCTTTAGCTCTAGAAATAGTAAAAGTTTATAAATATTTAAGTAATGATAAAAAGGAGTTTGTACTTTCAAAACAGTTGTTAAGAAGTGGGACTTCAATAGGGGCCAACATTCAAGAAGCTATTGCAAGTGAATCAAAAAAAGATTTTATTCACAAATTGAGTATAGCAGTAAAAGAGGCAAGGGAAACTGTTTATTGGCTTAATTTATTATTAGATAGTGATTATCTTAATAAAGAACAATTCAAAAATTTACATAGTAATTGTGAGGAGGTTATAAAAATTTTAAACAGTATTATTTTAACAACAAAAGAAAGATATTTCAAAATAGGCCAATAACATTCATAATTTATAACTCATAATTCATAATTCATAACTCATAATTTAAACCCCATGCCAAGAATAATTAAATCAGGACTAATTCAAATGAGTTTGCCTAAAACAGAAGGCGAAGGAACCATAGAAGAAATTGTGGAAGCAATGTATCAAAAGCATATTCCGATGATTGAAGAAGCAGGTAAAAAAGGCGTGCAGATTTTATGTTTGCAGGAAATTTTTAATACCCCATATTTTTGTCCGGGGCAGGATAAAAAATGGTATGCCTCTGCTGAAGCGGTACCCGGACCAACAACCGAACGCCTGGCGGAGTATGCCAAAAAATACAGCATGGTCATCATTGTTCCTATTTATGAAAAAGAACAATCGGGGGTATTGTATAATACCGCTGCGGTAATTGATGCTGATGGAACTTACTTGGGCAAGTACCGAAAAAATCATATTCCACATACCAGTGGTTTCTGGGAAAAGTTTTTCTTTAAGCCCGGAAACCTTGGCTATCCGGTGTTTCAGACAAAATATGCAAAAGTAGGTGTGTATATCTGTTATGATCGTCACTTCCCGGATGGGGCAAGATGCCTTGGATTGAACGGAGCAGAGATTGTATATAACCCTTCTGCTACCGTTGCCGGTCTTTCACAATACCTGTGGAAACTTGAACAGCCGGCACATGCTGCGGCCAATGGTTATTTCATGGGTTGCATCAACCGGGTAGGTGAAGAAAAACCATGGAACCTGGGCAGATTTTATGGAACTTCTTATTTCGTAGATCCAAGAGGACAAATTTTTGCACAAGCCAGCGAAGACAAGGATGAATTGCTGATTGCAGAATTTGACCTGGATATGATTGATGAAGTTCGATCTACATGGCAATTTTTCAGAGACAGAAGACCGGAGACTTATGGGAAGTTGACTGAGTTGTAATATTCACGCAAAGTCGCCAAGAAGCAAAGTTCGCTAAGATTCTTTGCGCCATATTTCCTTAGCGCCTTGGCGTGAAAAATAAATTTCAAAAAATGATCAAAAATAATCGCCTAGCCACAGACCAATACGCAGAAAACTTCAGCGATATACATCCGCCTTTTGAAACAAAAGATGCTGCATTACTGGAGGCCAACAGGTGTTTGTTCTGTTATGATGCACCTTGTATTAAGGCATGCCCTACAAGTATCAATGTTCCAAAATTCATCAAGCAGATAACAACCGATAATATTAAAGGTTCAGCGCATACCATTTTTGTTTCCAACATTATGGGTGCCGGTTGTGCTAAAGTTTGTCCGGTAGAAAAATTGTGTGAAGGTTCCTGTGTATTTAACCTGATGCATGAAACACCTATTAATATTGCCAAACTGCAACGATACTCTACTGAAATAGCGATGAAAAAAAATTGGCAATTGTTCGATCGCAAACCATCAACCGGCAAAAAAGTAGCTATTGTAGGTGCTGGTCCAGCTGGGTTAAGTTGTGCCCATACGTTGAGCCGAGAAGGTGTTGATGTAACTATTTACGAAAAAGAAAACAAGGGTGGCGGATTGATGACCTATGGAATTGCAGCTTATAAAGTCACGCCGCAATTTTGTGAAGACGAAGTGAATTATATTTTATCCATCGGTGGCATAGAAATAAAATACAATCAGGAATTAGGAAAAAACGTTTCACTCGCTGATCTGCAAAAAAATTATGATGCTGTTTATTTAGGAATAGGAGTTGGTTTAGCAAGGCAACTGGAAATACCCGGTGAAGATTTGGATGGCGTGGTGGATGCCATCGAATTTATATATAACCTGCGTTCCAATGAATTTAATCAAACAGCCGTTGGCGATAAAGTAGCTGTGATTGGTATGGGCATGACGGCGATTGATGCCGCTACACAGGCAAAACGATTAGGTGCAAAAGAAGTAACGATGTTGTATCGTCGTACACAGGATGAAATGCCTTGTACCGAAGTAGAATTAAATATTGCCAAACTCGATGATTGTATAATCAAATGGTTAGCTGCTCCAAAGGAAGTAAAAGGAACAGATGGGAAAGTATCATCCATTGTTTGCAATGTGATGAAGCTGGGTGAACCAGATTCTTCCGGGCGACGATTACCGGTGGACACCGGTGAAACATTCGAATTGGAAGTAGATATGGTTATCAAAGCAGCCGGACAAACGCCGTTTGAGCAATTGATAATTGATAATGGAATAATGAATAATAAAGGAAAAGTTGCTATTGAAAACGAAACAACCAATATTCCAGGTGTATTTGCCGGAGGCGATTGCGTGAATGGCGGTAAAGAAGTGGTTGATGCTGTACAGGCTGGCAAAGATGGGGCAGCAGCGATTATTAATTTTATTTTTCACGCAAAGCCGCTAAGTTAGAAAGACGCAAAAAAATAATCTATGTTGACTGAAAACGAAATTTCAAAAATAGCAGTTGATCTTTGTTTTAAGATTCATCAGCAATATGGGCCGGGATTATTTGAAAGTGTTTACGAAGAAATATTTTGTTACGAATGGAGTAAAACAAGAATTCCATTTACCAGGCAGGAAGGGGTTCCTTTGATTCATGAGCAAATTAAATTAGACGTTGGTTTCAGGGCAGATATAATAATTGAACACAAAGTTATCATTGAACTAAAATCAATTGAAGTATTAGCACCCGTTCATTATAAGCAATTGCTAACTTACCTGAAACTAACTGACATAAAACTAGGATTACTTGTAAACTTCAATGTAAACCTGATTAAAGATGGCATTCATCGAATTGTAAATAAACTTTAAAACCTTAGCGACTTTGCCCCTTTGCGGCTTGGCGTGAAAAAAATAATCATGGCAAACATTTCATCAAACTTCCTTGGCATCAAATCTCCCAATCCGTTTTGGTTGGCAAGTGCACCTCCTACCGATAAAAAAATAAATGTGCTTAGGGCTTACGAAGCCGGCTGGGGCGGTGTGGTTTGGAAAACCCTGGGCAGCCAGGTAAAAAATGTTTCTTCCCGTTATTCATCTGTCAATTATGGCGGACACAAAATGATGGGTTTTAATAATATTGAACTCATCAGTGACCGTCCACTCGCTATTAATCTGAAAGAGATCACAGAGGTGGTGAAATTATTTCCCGACAGGGCCATGATCGTTTCCCTGATGGCAGACAATAACAGAGAGTCGTGGCACGAATTGATTAAACAATGCGAAGATGCCGGTACTATGGGTTTTGAATTAAACTTTGGTTGTCCGCATGGAATGACCGAAAGGGGTATGGGAGCAGCAGTTGGACAGGATCCGGAGATTGCCAAAATGGTGGTAGAATGGGTGATGGAAAAAGCAACTATCCCTGTCATTACAAAACTAACGCCCAATGTACATTCGGTGGTACCAACCGGTCGGGCAGCGGTTGAAGGCGGAACCAATGCATTAAGTTTAATTAACACCATTCAAAGTGTAACAGGCATTGACCTGGATACGCTGGTTCCTAATCCATACGTTGCCGGCAAATCAGTATTTGGCGGTTACTGCGGCCCGGCAGTAAAACCCATTGCATTAAAAATGCTTACCACTATTGCACAGGATCCGTTAACATCAAAAGTTCCGGTATCAGGTATTGGTGGCGTAAGTACCTGGAAGGATGCGGTGGAGTTTTTGTTGCTGGGAGCAAGCAATGTACAGGTATGTACCGCAGCCATGACGCATGGTTTTCGGATTGTGGAAGATATGTGCGAAGGGCTGAACAACTGGATGGATGAAAAAGGATTTAAAACATTGAATGATTTTATTGGCAAGTCGGTGGAGAAAATAACACATTGGGAAGACCTCGATATCAACTATCATCATGTAGCAAAAATCAACCAGGATAAATGTATCCATTGCGGTTTGTGTTATATCGTTTGTGAAGACGCTGCCCATCAGTCAATCAACCTTGCTTACGGTAACCCATATAACACTTACACGGTAAAAGATGAAGAATGTGTGGGATGTAATCTATGTAAGCTCGTTTGCCCGGTGGATACCTGTATTACCATGGAAGTTCAGCGGGTGGCTCCTGAATATGTAAACTGGAAAGACTGGCAGGCAAAGGGTTTGCCGTTGAATGATCATTAGGAAGCCCATCCAAACCTTCCCAAAGGGAAGGCTTCGCAACGCACAAAGCCAGCTTTTCGAAAACTCCGATTACACTCGGAGTGGTTAATAAAGGATGAGTAAAGAGCTGAAGATTATGTGGAAGATATGATGTTCAGATTTGTAATGCAGCACCGCTCCCTCCCTTTGGGGGAGGGAGATGGAGGGAGAGGCCTTATGTAGCCAGCATTTGTATTTCATGGCATCGTCTGTTGCGTCGCACTCTTGTACGGTTAGTAATTCTATTGAGCATTTTGAAAAATTTCCTCCTCTTTTTAAGTATCTTCAATTCAAATATTTTAGAAAAGAGAATATCAAGGTCAAACTCTTGGAGGGTTTCAAACCCTCCAAGAGTTCGCCTATAATATATACTGCATACTAATTCAAAGAAAATACTTCGTAACTTAGGTTTATCTTAATTCCCTGAAGTAAAAAATTGCTGGATGAGCAAAATTATTTTTATTATTCCTCTTTTTATTTGTTTGTTATTCTCTGATGCTCATTCACAAGAGCTAAAGGCTGAGGAGATTTATACCAAAATCAATAATGCAATTGTTACTATTTATACTTTTGATGCAAAAGGTAAAATTTTATCGCAGGGCAGCGGAGTTGTGCTTAATGATAAGGGCTGGGTTGTAACCAACTACCATGTTTTTGCAGGAGCGGATAAATTAGTGGTGAAGCATAAAGAGAAAATTGTAGAATACAGCAACATAGTTGGGCTGGATGTTGAAAAAGATATTTTGATTTTGAAAATTGAGGACAAGACTTTTCAATCAATAAAAATTGGTAATAGCGATTCGCTGAAAGTTGGACAAAAAATCTATGCCATCGGAAGCCCGATGGGTTTTGAAAACACGATGACAGAAGGAATAATAAGCGGGCTGCGGCATTACGAAAAAGAGTCAAAAAATTTTATACAGATTTCTGCTGCCATTTCTCCCGGTTCAAGTGGTGGAGCAATTGTAAATAATAGAGGAGAACTTATTGCAATAAGCACCTTGACCGTAACGGAAGCCCAGAACCTGAATTTTGCCATCCCCGTAAATGATGTTCTTGCTGTTTATAAGCAGGATGGGATTAAACAAAATGAGATAGACGCTGCTGTTTATTTTTTTAAAGCTGTAAGTGAATTAGAAAAACAAAATTATGATGCTGCTATAGATAATTACAAAAAAGCAGTTTCTATAAATCCGAAACTTGCTGAAGCTTATTATAATTTAGGAATTGCTTACGGCGAGAAAGGAGATACTGAAACGGCAATAATTTATTACAAAAAAGCTATAGCTATTAACCCGAATGATGCTGAAGCTTACAATAATTTAGGAAATGCTTATAGGGAAAAAGGAGATACTGAAACGGAAATAATTTACTACAAGAAAGCGATAGCTATTAACCCGGAACATGCTAAAGCTTATTATAATTTAGGAAATGCTTATGGCGAGAAAGGAGATACTGAAACAGCAATAGTTTACTACAAGAAAGCGATTGATATTAACCCGGAATATGCTAAAGCTTATAATAATTTAGGAGCTGCTTATCAGAAAAAAGGAGATATTGAAACGGCAATATTTTACTACAAGAAAGCGATAGCTATTAACCCCGAATATGCTACAGCTTATTCTAATTTAGGAGTTGCTTATGGCAAGAAAGGAGATATTGAAAATGCAATAGTTTACCTAAAGAGGGCTATTGATATTGATCCAAAAGATGCTGAAGCTTATTATAATTTGGGAATTGCTTATGGCAAGAAAGGAGATAAGCATTTGAAACAATATTATTTAGAAAAAGCTTATGAACTTGATCCAAGTTTAAGAAAGTGAAGGAGATATTATATAACTGCTGATGCAAAAGAAATACTTATTTATTCACGACAAGTATATAATTCCTACATCAGACAAACCATATATCAATGCAAAATGTTTTATGTGGATTCAGACGGGGAAATATATCATTGGCTTGCACAATCTTCATTAGTTCCTCCGCAACAAATGGATGTGAATCTTACATCCGTTATCTATATGCTTTTAATTGATATAATA
>JAYWEL010000038.1:0-13837 GCA_043779285.1 Chitinophagaceae bacterium
CTGAGTCAAAGATATAGGTTGGTTTTTTCTTAATTTTACCGCACTAAGACGTGGTTATGCTCAAATTAAGGGTTGTAAAAACTGGGTCATCTGCTAAATGTCTCGCCCTGAAATAGGTTGACCATTTTTTTGTGATTAAATATTGGTTCAAGTTATTGTTTTTTCGCCGGAACATTGATAAGCTTCAAAAATTATTTTAAGGATATTTTTAAACCTTATCAACATTCCTACCTTGTACTCTGCGGCCGGTTTTTGTTTTCTGTAGGTAGCATATTTGTGTTTTTGAGATGCATGAGCGTCATTGGGTGTTTGCATTTTTAGTGATCTGTGAAGTCGCCTTCCATTGTATAACTCGACTGCTTCATCCACCATTTTAATAGCTACCTGCAAAGTTGGGATTATTTTTTTTAAGCCAAATTCGCCTATATTATTGAAAAGAAAGAGGGAATATTGATAGATATATTTCGATGTAGTTTATTCAATAATGAAAATGCTACCTATTGATTTACTTTCCAAGCAATGAAAAGCTCCTATAGAAAGACTGATTTTTCTTAAAAAAGCTAAACTCTAGCTTTCCTTAATATTTAGCTATTTAACCCCACAAGAGTCCTTTTTAAGCTAATTCCACGTTTTTTATGGTGCAAATCGTGGTGCAAATAAAAAAGCAGTTACGATTAATTATTCGTAACTGCTTGATTTTTAGTGGACCCTGCCGGGCTCGAACCAGCGACCCTCTGATTATGAGTCAGATGCTCTAACCAGCTGAGCTAAGGGTCCTGCTTTCTGGTAAAGCGGAGGCAAAAATAGGAAAATATTTTACTTGTTTTGCTCTTAACCTTTCATTAACCGAAAGAAAAAATATATTTGCGCTTCAAATCAAATTATGAAGAAGATTTTTTTAGTTGCTGGATGTTGTTTTTTGATAGTCAATTTGTTTGCACAAGAGCAGTTGGATAGCGAAAACAAAAAAAAACTTGACCCTCGTCAGATTAACCTTTCCAACAGATCAAACGATCATATTGTGATTCAGTTAGGTTATTCCGGATGGGCTGGAATTCCGGATACAATCAATACCAAAGGACTTTCCCGTTCTTTCAACATGTATTTTATGTTGGACAAGCCATTTAAAACTAATAAACGGCTTAGTGTAGCTGCAGGAGTAGGTATTGCTACTGATAATATTTTTTTTGATAAAACAAGTATTGGGATAAAAGAAATCAGCGGCCCATTGAAATTTAAAAATGTGGCGGATACTAATTACTTCAAAAAATATAAATTGGGTACTGCCTGGGCTGAAGTTCCTTTGGAATTACGTTTTACAAAAGACCCCACCAATAATAAGAAAAGCATAAAAGCTGCGCTGGGCGTAAAAGTGGGTACCTTATTGAATGCGCATACCAAAGGAAAAAATTTGTTGAATAAATCCGGAACAACAGTGAATAACTATTCCGAAAAATTAAACAGTAAAAAGTATTTCAATACAACCAGGGTGCAGCTAACCGGGCGTTTTGGCATGGGAAATTTAAGTGTATTTGGAAATTACCAGATCGGTTCATTATTTAAAGAAGCTCTGGGCCCTTCAATAAAAACATTTACTATTGGTATTGCCATTAGTGGTTTATAATTAAAAAATGATTTTTTGAGAAGGCGATCAGGCAGAATGTCTGATCGCCTTTTTATTTTTTATCTTTACACATAAATTTAACCCTCTTCAACACGAAGAGGGATGTTTTTAAAAATGATAGACAAAAAAAATAATATACAAAAAGAAGAAAAGGTGGTGCTTGTGGGATTGATTTCCAAGAGTCAGACAGAATTTCAGGTGAAAGAATACCTGGAGGAGTTAGCTTTTCTGGTAGAGACAGCCGGTGCTAGAACCATTGGAACGTTCACCCAAAAATTGGATTATCCAAACAGTAAAACCTTTGTAGGCAAAGGAAAGCTGGAAGAGATTAAAAAATACATTCAACTAAAAGGAGTTGATATTGCCATTTTTGATGACGAATTAAGTGGATCGCAGATTGGTAATATCGAAAAAGTATTGGGTATAAAAGTCATTGACCGCTCCGATCTGATCTTGGATATTTTTGCCCGAAGGGCTAAAACGGCGCAAGCAAAGGCACAAGTGGAATTAGCGCAATACCAATATGTTTTACCCCGTCTTCGGGGAATGTGGTCACATCTGGAAAGATTGGGTGGCGGTATTGGAACTAGAGGACCGGGTGAAACGGAAATTGAAACGGACCGTCGGATTGTTCGGGATAAAATAAATGTATTACGGAAAAAACTGGCAGAGATTGATAAACAATCGCTGACCCAACGAAAAGAACGAGGCGAATTTATTCGGGTGGCATTGGTGGGTTATACCAATGTTGGAAAATCAACTATCATGAACCTGATTAGTAAGCGGGATGTGTTTGCTGAGAATAAACTTTTTGCTACGTTGGATACCACAACCAGTAAAGTTGTTTTTGATAACACCGCTTTTTTATTGAGTGATACCGTGGGTTTCATCCGCAAATTGCCCCATCATCTGGTAGAGAGTTTTAAAACTACACTCGATGAAGTAAGGGAGTCGGATATATTGTTACATGTAGTAGATATCTCCCATCCGAATTATGAAGACCAAATAGCAGTGGTAAATAAAACTTTGCAGGAGTTAAAGGTTTTGGATAAGCCTATACTTACCGTATTTAATAAAATGGATCTCTATTCTCAAAATACTTTTGACGAATGGTTGGAAGATGAGACCAAACAGGAACTACTAACAGACTTGCATGACCGCTGGCAAAGAGAGACCGATAATAATGCTGTTTTTGTTTCTGCCACCGAAAGAACCAACCTGGATGGATTGAGAAAAAACATTTTGGATCGGGTAAGAGAAATATATAAAATTCGATACCCATACCGATCAGAATCTTATTATTAACCGCCATTCTTTTCAACAACTCATATGACAGAGAAGCATGTTCAATGGATAAAAATTGCTGAACATATTGGCGATGTAGTATTTGCAGAAAATCAGATTGCATTTATTCAAGCCGGAGAAAAAAGTCTTTGCATTGGAAAACATCATGGAAATTATTTTGCTTTTGCAGAAAAATGTCCGCATGCCGGGGGCTTATTGGCAGATGGATTTATAGATGCATTAGGAAATGTAGTTTGTCCTTTACATCAATATCGGTATAACTTGAAAAATGGATATAATAGTAGCGGCGAAGGCTATTTTTTGCGAACAATGCCTGTTGAAATAAGAGGCGATGGTGTTTTTGTTGGGTTTAAAATTAGTTACAAATAACAATAATTAATATCTGTTTATCTTCATCGGGTTGAATTGGGTTTTTTGAAGGAATAAGTAGCCGGGTTATCCAATTTATTATTATAATTTTCGTTTATAAATCTGTGATGTTCAGATTAGAATATTTTTTTCATTTCATATCCAAATCCAATGAACCGTAAAAAAGGCTTCCTGTTTTTTTCTTTGTTGTTTGCATCCGCATTTTTTTTCAACCTTTCTGCACAGGAAAATTATACTTCCGATGAATATTTTCAACAGGCACGTACAGCCGCTTTCGATCATAAAGATTATAAGTTAGCCATCGAGTTATGCCAGAAAGCATTGGTAAAAAGTCCAGATTATGCCGACATCCGAATTTTTTTGGGAAGGGTTTATACCTGGTCCGACAAATTGGATAGTGCCCGAAATTGTTTCGAATATGTGTTAGCTAAGGAACCGGAAAACGAAGATGCTTCATCAGCCTATGCCGACCTGGAATATTGGAATGACAATCCGTTGAAATCATTATCTATCTGTGAAAAGGCTTTGAAATTTCATCCTCAGTCGAATGAACTGCTATTGAAAAAAGCAAAAGCTTTAAATGACCTGAAAAGATATTCAGAAGCAAATGATGCTCTATCTCAAATATTAAATACAGACCCAAAAAACGAAGCGGCCCGTTTGCTGGCAGAAAAAATAAAATTCCTTTCTTTCAAAAATAGATTGTCCGTCAGCTACGATTTGATCAGTTTCGATAAACAGTTTGATGATCCCTGGCATATTGTAAGTATCGATTATGGACGTACTTCATCAATTGGTACGGTTACCGGCCGGTTGAATTATGGAAACCGTTTTAATACCAGTGCAGTTCAGTTTGAAGTTGATGCCTATCCCCGCATTTCAAAAACATTTTATGCGTATGTAAATGCAGGAATATCTGATACATCGGGTGTGTTTCCAAATTACCGTACAGGTTTTTCATTGTATGCCAACCTGCCAAAAAGTTTTGAAGCAGAAGCAGGCTTCCGGTTGTTATATTTTGGAAGTCCTACCTGGATATATACGGGATCGGTAAGTAAATATATGAGTAATTTTTGGTTCAATTTTCGTACGTATTTAACACCTGCAACAAAATCTATCTCTCACTCCTATTCATTAACTACCAGGTATTATTATAAAGGCACCGATGATTTTTTGGCTTTGAGTGTAGGAACCGGAATTTCGCCAGATGACCGGAGTAATAATGTGCAGCTGACTAATAATTTATATAAACTTAAATCGAACCGGATTACTTTTGATTATCGTAACTCCTTCAATAAATTCAATACATTTTTACTGACATTAGCATGGACGTATCAGGAGTATCTGCCTAAAGTAACCGGTAATCAATACCTTGCCAGTATAAGTTACCTGAGAAAGTTTTAATCAGCATGAAGAAATCAACAAGAATCATCATTGGTATTGTATTGGCTGTTTTATTATTGCCATTATGGATGTGGCTGGCCTGGCTGGCAACGCCGAAAAAAAAATTGGTAGTAGCCATTATTGATAAAACGGTGCTGACACAAAAAGGACAGGAACATGTTTCATTTACCTGGCTACTTAACCATCAACGATATACCAAAACCAGTGCTGATTTATATAAAACAGACAACGACTATTTTGGTTTCTTCCCTTTTCAGGATGAAAAATTCAGGATAAAAGGATTGGAACGTTTTTCTCCGGATATGATTGAAAAACTTAGTAACGATGCCGATATGGTTTATTTTACCGATACCTATGGCATGTACAAAAATGAATGGTACACGAAAAAAAAGGAAGTGGAGTATGGAAAAATTTATGGTGGCATGAGTGAACAGGACATTGATTTGCTAAGAAAAATGAAAGCAAAACACAAATTAATTATTGCAGAATTTAATACCATCGGATCGCCTACAACGGAACAAGTAAGAACTGATTTCCAAAATCTATTTGGCTTAAAATGGACGGGTTGGATTGGCCGGTATTTCCCTTCATTGGATACTTCGGTCAATTTTGATTTACCGAAATGGCTCATTGAAAATTACAAAAAAAATCACCATGGACAATGGCCTTTTCAACATGCCGGAATTGCTTTTATCAGTAACGCCGATCAAGTTGTAATACTGGAAGAAGGAAAGCATTTAACAGATGCGCTTCCATTTATAAAAACCTCTGCAGAAATGCAAAAGCAATATGGCTTACCGGAAACAGGCCGATACTCTTTCTGGTTCGATATCATGCAAACGGATCCAGCTATTAATAAAACGATTGCTGAATTCAGTTTAGCCGTAAGTCCTGAAGGAGAAAAAGAATTAAAGAGGAATAATATTCCAACTAAATTTCCCGCGGTATTAAAAAGTGTTCATGCAGCGGACCCATTTTATTATTTTTCCGGCGATTTTTGCGACAACCCGATTTCTATATATAGCTCCTATTTTAAAGGTATCCGATACTTTAAAAATTTCTTTTACAACAGTGTTGATTTAACCGATCGGCGTCAGTTTTTCTGGGACTTTTATTTGCCGTTGATGTCACAAATAACCGACGACTATTATCAAGGACTGAAAAAAAATTAACGGGGATAATATTTCTGATAAATTGAATCGGGAATCAATGCAGCTCCTTTAATAAATTGGTCGTTTTTATTTTTAAACAAATTAAAGGCTCCCAATAATTGCTGGTATTTGCTTTTATCCTGCACCGGTTCTTCATCCATAGTTGCGGTGAGTGAAAATACCGATTCGGCATTCAGATGAAAATTTCCCTGAACAAAATCGATCACTTCATTTTTTGTCTGCATCAAAGGATATTGATGCTTATTTGAAAATGTGCGGGTTGTATCCAATCCACTGCCCATCCAACTTGCAAGGCTAGGTTTTTGAAACGCATACGCATGGTGCAAATAAGCTATTAAACTTGGAGCAATATCAAAATGCGATGATACAGAAGAAAAAACAGCCTTACGTTTCAGCAATGGGGAGTATATAATAAACGGCACGTGATAGCGATCCATTTTTGTAATCATCGGAATTTCGGGTAGCCGATGATCACCAGTAATTAAAAAGATGGTATTATTAAAATCGCTGCGTTGTTTGTATTTCGCAAAAAATGTTTTCAAGGCATCATCAAAAAACAGTACACTGGCATACTGGCTTTTATAGGGCTGGTAGGCCAATTTGGTTTCTGCCGAAAATTCAAGTTGCGTCATTCGTTCCTCGAATTTCTGATTGAATTTTTCCTGATCGTTAATTAAAAACGGACTATGTGTAGAAACAGTAAACAGCACACTTAGTTTCGGTTGAACCGAATCATTATTTTGTAAATCTAAAAAACGGCGAAACAACTCATTGTCTCCATAACCCCAGCTAAACCCGTTTTTGCTGGGTAATTTAGTGTACCCTGATGGGAAATTAGACTCGTCATGAATATTATTTATTGCATTTTTATTTACAAAAATATGCATGTTATCAAATTTCGAATCGCCACCATAATAAAACGAAGTGTTGTAACCGTTATACCGGGCTAGACTTAATAAGGAAAGATGCGCAGGCATATTTTCACCTAATTCATTAAAGCCATTTTTACCAAATGGCAAAGAGCCCAACACCGAAGGCAACACGGCAAAACTTCTGCCCCCTGTACTCAGAAAATTTTTCCAATACAAGCTTTCATTGGATAGCGAATCAAAGAAAGGTGTGAAGTTCCCCAGCACGGCACCACTGTTTGTAAAAGCTCTGCCAAGCCCTTCAACAAGAATGATGACAATGTTTGGTTTCCGATCACTTTGGTTGAAGTATGGAGATAAAACATCTGCCGTTTCATCTTTATGTAAAAAAGGATATTCCTTTTCGTTGATGTATACAAAATCCTGGATGGATACACTGCCGTTTCCATAATCGCCGGAATAATTATCGGCATAGATATCCAGTTCATTCAGCTTGGGGAAAAAATATTGCACGGTTTTTTCTATAAAAAAATCAGACTTATTTAGTACCAATGTTTTTGAATATTCTGTTTTCAGTTTTTCCACATCACCCGAATAAGTAAACCCACTGAAGAATACCAATATAGAAAAAGAAATAAAACTGAGTGAGAAATATGGATGGGTATTTATTTTTTTTGACAACTGAAAAAAAACAAAAGCGTACAGCATTATGGCAATAAGCAGATAAGCCATCATGGAAATATCTACCCCTCCGGCTGCATTCAATGTTTGTTTAATATCCGCTATTGAATAAGCAAATAAGTCGGCACCCAGTGGAACCAGGGTGGTGTTGAAATATTGTACCAGACCCAGTTGTGTAAGTATTAATAAGCTGCTGAGAATAAAATAAAAAACAATTGAAATACGGATGGAGATGAAGCTAAGCAGCCAAAAAGGAATTAATAATAGCAGGTATAGTTTAATCCAATAAAGCAAACTGTTTAGTATCAGTGAAGTGGATATGGTAAATAAAGGAAGATCCTCTTTGTTTGATCCCGCATTTAAAAAAATTTCGTAAATGGCAGCCAGTAATAAAAAAACTAAAAACAATACTGCTTTGCCTGAATAGGTTTTCATAACATTTGAAAAACGGTGGAAGGAGTTTTGTAAACCTGATTTTAATTTATTCATAGGTCAACATTTAATTATTTTTTGCACTCGAAAATCCTTGCCTGGTCATGACTCCCCATGTTTTTTTCTTTCGTAGAAAATCAATATTTCCTTGTACGGCAGACCATACTACAAAAGGGTGAAAAAGAAAAGGCTCCAGCAATCCGGTCAGGATGAGTTTAAATATATCTGATCGATTTTTATATTGATTATAGGTAGAAACTTCCATCAATATTGCAAACATGGAGTATAGAAAACCAAAGCTGATAATAAAAGCAAGTAAGAGTAAAAAATAACTCCAGTTCATTAAGCCCAGGATAGCAAATATCAAAAACATAACGAATCCAATAAACTCAATCAACGGTGCAAGGAATTCAAAAAAGAACCAATACGGATAACTCAGCATGCCCAGTATACCATAATTGCGATTGAAAAACATTTTCTTATGTATCTGTAATGTTTCAATGGTACCTCTTGTCCATCGGTTACGTTGTCTTCCCAGAATCTGATAGGTCGATGGTGCTTCTGTCCAGCATAGTGGATCGGGAATATAAGCCACTTTATAAGGCAGTTTATGTTCCTGCATATAACGTCGCATACGTACAATCAGCTCCATATCTTCTCCCACTGTTTTTGGATTATAGCCCCCTGCTTTAATTACGATATCCCGATCAAAAGCACCGAATGCACCGGAAATAATTAATAATCCATTCAATCGGCTCCATGCCATGCGACCCAATAAAAATGCACGGATATATTCCAGGGTTTGAACCCGTGGTAAAAACTGTTTGGGTAAATTTACTTTGACGATTTTTCCGTTTTCAACTTCACAGGAATTGGCTATCCGTATCACTCCACCGGCTGCAATAACATGCACTTCTTTTTCTTCTAAAAACGGTTTGATGAGTTTTAATAATGCATCCTGTTCCAGAATACAATCCACGTCGATACAAACAATATATTTATTGGCAGACACATTGATGCCCACATTCAATGCATCGGCCTTTCCGCCATTTTCCTTGTCCACTACAATCAATTTACTGTAGACGGAGTTTTGGCTTTTATAAATTCCACGGATTGCCTTAGTTGTAATTTCTTCTGTAACCAGGAATGGATTTTTTACCAGATCATAAGACTCAATCAATCTCTCCAGTGTATCATCTTTGCTGCCATCATTAATAACGATCAGTTCCATATTATTATAATGAATGGAAAGCAATGACCGGACATTTTCAATAATATTGGCGCCTTCATTAAATGCAGGAGCCAAAATGCTGATGGAAGGTGCATACTCGGAAGATGCCAAAATACTATAATCAGTAAAGCTTGATTTTTGCAGGTACTGTCTTATTTCCCCGATAGAAAATACGGCAATAAAAAGATAAAATAAAAGCAGCAGTATGGAATAGATCAGAATGCCGTAGACGAAAAAATTATATAGGATCTCTGTAATATTCATCAGGCTGGTTCCGAATTAAGTTGATTTAAAATGACATACCAGGGATACCTATTTTCATCAATTGCATAATCAGTTATAACAAATTCCGAATTGCCAATAAATTTAATAGCTCTGGCTGCTTCCAATTTAAAAGAATTATCCGGATGATTCAAAATGGATTTCAAAAAAGGAATTTCGGCATCAGTACCAATTTCTTTTAAAAATTGTATAATCATGAACTGGACCGATTTTTCCAGGCTGTGATAATGACTTACATATAAGGAAGCGGTATCTTCCAAATGTATTTTACTGAGTGTTGAAACTGCTTGGTCCTGAATAAGCATCGAGGTATGAGACAAGCACTCTACTACATGTTCGTATTGTTCATATTGCTGATAAATTCCTACCAGCTTTAATGCAAATTCAACAACGGTTTCGTTCGAAGATTTTATCCATTGACTGAGGTTTTCAAAACTATCGGGCTTTTGACGTGATAGTTCATTCAACAATTGCAATTGTTGCCAGGTAGTAATCGGGTAGCTTATTACTTTTAAAAATCGAAGCCCTTTAAAACCGGTCAATTTTATTATGGCAACTTGGGCATCCATACGAACCAGCAAATTAGCATGGTTGGTATAATAATAAATTTTACGAAGTTGTTTATGCTGATTCAATGAAGCCAATTGTTGAATAGCTTCAGCTTTTAAATACCAGCGTTTATTTGTCAGTTGTTTTATAAGATCTTTTCCTAGTCCAGTTTTTTCAAATAGCCATTGCACATTTTCTTCCGAGTTGCCGCTTAGTTTTTTACAGGTTTCTGCCAACTCTTTTGTCATAACCTTTTTATCAAAGGCTGTTTGTTTGTATTTGTTCAGGGTGTTTTCAAATCCGGGTTGAGTATATGTTTCTTCTAATTCTTCCATCGATTCACAGATGGCAATTTCGCTGATGAAGTCGGCGATGTTTTTTTGAATTTCTTTTCGTCTGTTGTCAAATCTGTTTTTTCTGAATAAATAAATTACAATGATGCCAGAAACAAGAATAATGATGGTCGCAAATAACAAGGTAATATGATACAGGAGCTGTTGTGGAATAATCACCGAAATAATATACTGGAAATTGGTATTCATGGATTATTATTACAACAAAAAACTTTTAACAGCATGCAATATATGCAGTAATACATATATCATATGCTGTTAACTATTAAAAGTACAGTATAATTAAACTGCTGTTTGAAGTCTTTTAACTCGCATCGAAAGTTCGTTAGGGCTGAACGGTTTGGTAATAAAATCATCAGCACCTAAATTAAATGCTTCCAGAACCACGTTTTCTTGTCCAAGGGAGGAAAGCACAATGATGGGTACATTTTTTCCGGGGCGTTTTTTTACTACTCCAATTATTTCCAGGCCCGAGGAGAACGGCATCATAATGTCGGTGATAATTAAATCGGGGTTGTGAAAAGCAATTTTTTCTAAGGCTTCATTTCCGTCACTGGTAACAATCACTTCATGACCGTCTTTTTTCAGCTTCATTTCAATAATCTTGCGCATGGTCATTTCGTCTTCTGCAATAAGGATTTTCATAGTAGGGATATTAAGGGTATTCGAATTATTAAATATGTATCAGTTGTATTTTTGCGTTTTCAATTTCTGTTTCAAGCATTGGTTTTAATTCCTTAAACAGGTTTTCCATGGTTTCCATGTTTTCAACAATACGGGTAAAATTTCTTTTTTCTTTGGCGTCTAATTCTATCTGTGAAGTCAACGTCAGCAATTTTGTTAATTGCAAAATGCCCAGGCTGCTTTTTAATTTATGTGCATGGCTTCTTATCCCTTCCCAGTTCATTGTATCAATCGCCTCGTTTATATCAGTCATTGTTTCCGGTGTTGATTCAAGGAACAACTGAAGTACTTCTATCAGGCAATCAAGATCCTCCATTTCAATTAAATAACTCAGGTTATACGGATTCCTAGATTCAAGTTGAACTATCGGTTCTTTTAATTCCTGTGTTTCCAGTTCCCCATTTTTATTCAACAAAAAACGTCTTAATTGTTTAAACAAATCTTCAGGTACGAATGGTTTGGTCAAATACTCATTCATGCCAATGGCTAGGCATCTTTCTTTTTCATTTCGCAAGGCACTGGCTGTCATGGCAATGATGGGAATATCCATCTTTAATGTTTTACGAATATATTCAGTGGTTTCAAAGCCATTCATTTCGGGCATTTGCAAATCCATGATAACAAGATCGTAAGTAAAGCCACCTTCAATCAGTTTAATTGCATCTTTGCCATTATCCGCCAAATCGGGTTCTAGCCCACCTTTTAATAATTGATGATAGATTACTTTCTGATTGGTAATATTATCCTCTACAATTAATATTTTCTTTCCAAATAATCCATCATCATCAATCGACTTTTGTTTTACGACCGGTTTGATGGCAACTTTATTTTCATTAATACCGTAGGTTAAGCATACTTTGAAAACTGTTCCTTCACCCATTTTACTCTGTGCATCAATTTTTCCATTTTGAAGCTGCACTAGGTTTTTAGTTATGGATAACCCAAGCCCGGTACCGCCAAACTTTCTGGTGGTGCCTGTTTCGGCTTGTGTAAAGCTTTCAAAAATGTGGTTTAATTTATCGTTTTCAACTCCAATGCCGGTATCGCTTACACTAAATTCAAGTTCCATCTCCGACTTCATCTTATTCAGCAGTTTCACTTCCAGACTAATTTCTCCTTTATGTGTAAACTTGATGGCATTGCTTAAAAGATTGGTCAATATCTGATTGAGGCGGAACGGGTCTCCAATTAAGGAATCAGAAATACCCATATCGACGGAAACTCTTAATATCAATTGTTTTTCCTTGACCTTAGGGCGGAAGGAAGCTATCGTGTTTTCAATTGTTTCACGTAAGCGAAAATCAATGCTTTCAATATTCAGTTTGCCGGCTTTTATTTTCGACAGGTCCAGAATATCATTAATAAGGAATAGCAGATTGTCGGAAGATTTTTTTATCACTTCAATAAAATCCCGTTGTTCATTATCGAGGTTGGTTCCCAACACCAAATTCGTCATACCAATAATTCCATTCATTGGTGTACGGATTTCGTGACTCATATTGGCTAGAAACTGCTCCTGTAACTGTTCTGCATTTTCCGCTTGTTTTCTCGATGCAATTAGCGCTTTTCTAAATTGTACCCGTTCTGTAATATCGGTAGCAATACCTCCTATTCCATAAATCTCATTTCGTTTATTAAACAACGGGAACTTGATTACCAGCAGGTTTGTTTCTTTTCCTTTATACTCGATGATCTCTTCTTTTTCGATCGATTTTTTTTCTTTTATCATATATTTTTCAACATCCTGATAACTTGTAGCTTTTTCAATACTTACCAGATCAAAATCAGTTTTACCAATTATTTCTCCTTCAGCATAATCAAATACTTCGTTGTATTTTTCATTCGATAGCAGATATTTTCCATTAAGGTCTTTTACATACACCAGGAAAGGTGCATTATTCAAAATGGATTGCAGAATAAACCAATTCGTTTCTTGATCCGTATTTCCTTTTTTCTCCGGTTTTATTTTTGGATGACTATTTTGTAACTTATCGTAGGCGTCAATAAATGCTTGGTTTTGCCGGCTATATTCTTTTAATGGGGAGTAATTTTTTTCTGTACTAAACTTAGATAACCAGCTTTTGCAATCTGCAATCGCATTTTCATCTGGAAGTTTTTTGCCTACCAGTATTTCAGTACCCGTTTCAGAAACTGAAATAAAATCAAAAAAATCGATAAAGGGTTTATCAACAGATTTGCCTTTCGTCTTCCCATTTAACAAATCAGTAATATGAAAATTTTCAGGCCTGTTTTTATTGATGGCAATAAACAAGCAAGGCTCTGTATTTAAGTGGTCAATAAAAAAAGAGAAATAACCCGAATCGGTTTTTTGAATAAAATTGATTGCCAGTTCCGATAAGGCTGTAGTACCTAGGGTAATATCCAGGATTTCAAATCCGGCACACGAGGAGAAAGATTCTACCCCTTGTAAAGCAAAGATGACTTCCTGTTCTGTTCCAAATGGAATCTGGTGAATTAAGGTTTTCATAGACGGGTTATTAGATATAGGATATTTAAAAATAGGTAAGATAATCGAGGAAAGTTCAGTTGACTGAAGAATTGCGGTAAAATTGAGGGAAACTACTTTGTGGCATGTATCGTAATAGTCCGTATTTAAAATGCCTGTCCAAGTTTTTAATGTGTTAAAAAATTTAAATCAAAAACACTTGATTATTGAAACTAAAATTCCCTATTTTTGCAACCCCGAAACGGGAAATTCCTACTTTGCTCTATTGGTTAGAGCATCCCGATGTAAAATCGGGAGGGACGTTGGTTCAGACAACGAAAAAAGTTGAAAAACATATTCCTCCTTAGCTCAGTTGGTTAGAGCATCCCGATGTAAAATCGGGAGGGGCGTTGGTTCAAACAACGAAAAAAAGTTG
>JAYWEL010000039.1:0-5794 GCA_043779285.1 Chitinophagaceae bacterium
GCTTTTCTGCGGTATAATACCATCTAAGATTTACACATAGTCCCTGCCCGTCCGGTCAGGCGGGCGTTGGACTATTTAGTAAATCAAGATGGTATAACAAGTACTAAAATATTAATGTAACATCCATTTTTCCTACTCATTCTAACCCTTATCTTTGCCACATGCAAAACGGTTCAATGTCATTAAATCCTAAAAATGCGGACACCTTAAAAATTGGCATTTTAGGCGGCGGACAATTAGGAAGAATGCTATTACAGGCAGCAGCCAATTATTCAGTGGAAACGTTTATATTAGAAAACGAAGATGATTGTCCGGCGGCACATCTCTGTCATCATTTTACCAAAGGCAGTATCCGAGATTTTGATGCAGTTTATGCATTTGGTAAAAACCTCGATGCCATCACGATTGAAATAGAAAATGTAAATATTGAAGCCCTTGAAAAATTGGAGGAAGATGGGGTTAAAGTTATTCCCAATACCCGTGTTTTAAAAACCATTAAAAATAAAATTCTACAAAAAGAATTTTACCAGAAAAACAATATTCCGACAGCCAAATTTCATATTACCAATAACATAGAAGAACTAAATAATCATATTAATTTTTTACCAGCAGTACATAAACTTGCTGAAGGTGGTTACGATGGACGGGGAGTACAAATCATCAAAACAACTGCGGAAATTTCAAAAGGATTTGACAGTCCTTCTATATTGGAGAAAATGATTGAATTAGAAAAAGAAATAGCCGTAACTGTTGCTGTGTCTGAAAGTGGAGAAATGGCCGTATACCCTCCTGTAGAAATGATTGTTGACCATGAACTGAATATGCTCGATTATCAGCTTTGTCCGGCGGATTTGAATGAATCCAGCAATCAAAAAATAAAAGATATTGCTTTAGCAGTTGCTCATAATTTTCATTCAGCCGGATTATTTGCCATTGAAATGATGCTGGATAAGAATGGTGAAATTTTTGTGAATGAAACAGCACCCCGTGTACATAATAGTGGCCATCACAGCATTGAAGCACATTACTGTTCGCAGTTTGATATGCTTTGGAGAATCTTGTTAAATTATCCTTTGGGCAATACCGAGGCCATCAAACCTTCCATCATGTTAAACCTGGTTGGTGCACAAAACCATGAAGGGCCGGTTCATTACGAAGGATTGAAGGAAGTGCTTGGCATGAGCAATACATTTGTTCATTTGTATGGAAAAAAAACAACCAAACCCGGAAGAAAAATGGGGCATGTTAATATTGTAGGCTTTGAAAAAGAAGAACTCCTTCAAAGAGCTTCGCTGGTAAAAAAAACAATACGAGTAATAACCTAATGATAACCTTTTATCAGGCACACAAACCTCCCCTCCATTAAATCGAAAGGTTTGCTAAATACCCCGACTTAATTCCGAACAGTTGCTGATAAGTGTTTATTTTTAAGGGATAAACTAACATTCTACATGGCCAAGCAATCAAAATTTTTCAGGCAACTTTTAACTGCATCGATTGCAATATCATTGATTGCATGCAATGGCAAAAAATCCGAATCCTCACAGCAGCAAACCGGACCAACAAAACCTCCTCCACTTTCGGTTGAACTATTAATTGCAAAAACTGAAACATTAAGTGCCAACATAGAAGTTCCGGGAACAATCCTTGCTTTTGAATCAACGGCTATACATTCAGAAGTTTCGGGAAGATTGGTACAGTTGAATATAAAAGAAGGCGGTAATGTTTCGCAGGGAGCATTGCTTGCAAAGCTTTATGATGGTGACCTGCAAGCCCAAAAAAGAAAACTGGAGGTACAACTTAAACTAGCAGAACAAACAGAAGACAGACAGGAACAGTTATTAATAATCCATGGTATCAGTCAGCAGGATTATGACATGAGCCTTTTGCAGGTTCATAATCTGAATGCAGATATTGACATCATTAAAGAAGCCATTCGGAAGACAGAAATCAGGGCTCCCTTCAGTGGCAGGCTCGGATTGAAAAATGTTAGCCCTGGTGCATATCTCAGTCCTTCAATTGTACTAACCAGTATCAGCCAGCTAAACCAATTAAAGATTCAATTCAATATTCCAGAGAAATATGGGTCTCAACTAAAGCATCATCAAGAGATCAGTTTTACTACGGAAGGATCAACAAAAACTTATACAGCAAATGTGTTGGCTACTGAAATTGTAATCGATGAAAATACAAGAACACTGGCAGCAAGGGCATTGATAAAAAATATAGATGCTTCATTATTACCCGGTGCTTTTGCCAAGGTTCGGATTGTATTGGGTAAAAACGACAAGGCCATCATGATTCCAACCAGCCTTATCATTCCACAGGGAAGAAATAAATTGGTTTACCTGTATAAAGACGGAACCTCTGTTCAAACTACCATAACAACAGGGGTGAGAGACAGTACCATGATAGAAGTTGTAAGCGGTTTACAAGTCGGAGACTCCCTTATCAAATCAGGTTTATTGTATTTAAAGCCGGGTGGCGAAGTGAAAATTTCAAAACCAAAGGAGTAAATCCGAAAACAAAAGAGAAGATCGAATTAATTAGAAAAATTACCAGAACAAACAGCCAACACTAAAATGAACTTATCAGAACTCAGTTTAAAACGTCCGGTATTTGCAATGGTTTGTTCCATTGTCATCATCATTCTGGGTATTGTTGGATTTAAATTTTTAGGCGTTCGTGAATACCCAGCCATTGATCCGGCCGTTGTAAATGTGCGTACTTCTTATATTGGTGCCAATGCCGACATTGTAGAACAACAAATTACCGAGCCACTCGAAAAAGCAATCAATGGAGTACCCGGAGTAAGAAACATCACTTCAACCAGTGCAACAGGTAGCAGCAATATCACCGTAGAATTTGATTTGAGTGTAGATCTCGAAAGGGCGGCAAATGATGTGCGGGATAAAGTATCACAGGCATTGGGAAACCTGCCACAAGATTTAGACAGCCCTCCTACCGTTAGTAAAGCCGATTCCGATTCAGATCCGATCGTTTTTTTACAAATACAAAGCAAGAGCAAGGGCTTGATGGAACTGACCGATTATGCAGAAAACGTAGTACAGGAACGGCTGCAAACCATTTCCGGTGTTAGTTCGGTAAATGTTTTCGGCAGGCGGTATTCTATGCGCATGTGGATTGATCCCGCAAAACTTTCTGCCTATAAAATGACCATCAACGATATCAGGGTTGCCCTTGACAGGGAAAACATTGAATTACCCGGTGGAAAAATCAGGGGTAACTCTACTCAATTAATTGTAAAAACATTTGGCAAACTAACTACAGAAAGTGATTTCAATAATCTGATTCTGCGTGAAAATAAAAATGGAGTTGTACGTTTCAAAGATGTCGGATACGCCATTTTAGCTCCCGATAATGAAGAATCTTCATCCCGAAAAAACAATATTCCTTCTGTTAATATGGGGGTGGTGGCCCAACCCGGAAGTAATCAGATTCAGATAACGGATGAAATTTACAAACGAATCAAAGAAATTAAAAAAGATATGCCCGAAGATATCCTGCTGGAAGTAGGATATGACCGGACCACTTTTGTCCGAAATGCCATCAGTGAAGTAAAAGAAACTTTATTGATTTCTATTGTCCTGGTAATACTCATTATATTCTTATTCTTCCGGGAATGGATCATTGCTTTCCGTCCATTGATAGATATACCTGTATCATTAATTGGTGCATTGTTTATTATGTACCTGATGGACTATTCGATCAATGTGCTCACCTTGCTGGCCATTGTATTGGCAACCGGACTTGTTGTGGATGATGGTATAGTCGTCACAGAAAACATTTTCAAAAAAATGGAGCAGGGCATGAACAAACATAAAGCAGCCCTGGAAGGATCGAAAGAAATTTACTTTGCAGTTATTGCTACCTCATTAACGCTGGCCATTGTTTTTCTTCCCATCATTTTCCTCGAAGGATTTGTTGGAAGTTTATTCCGTGAATTTGGAATCGTATTATCCGGCGCAGTGCTTATTTCTGCATTCGTCTCTTTATCTCTTACGCCGGTATTGAATATTTATTTAACTAAAAAAGATCCCACAAAACATTCCTGGTTTTACCGGGTTACAGAACCTTTCTTTACCGGAATGGAAAATCTGTACCGATCCACCCTTGAATCTTTCATGAGGCAACGATGGCTGGCAATCATCCTGGTTATTGCTTGCGTATCCATCATTTATTTTATTGGTAGTACACTTCCATCCGAATTGGCTCCCCTCGAGGACCGAAACCGCATCCGGACCAGTATTCTGGGGCCCGAAGGAACCGATTTTGACTATATTGATAAAGTGGCTTATGATGTGACACAACAACTGATTGATTCTGTTCCTGAAAAATCGGTGATATTGACTTTTGCGCCTGGCTTTGGAGGTAGTAGTGGCAGCAATGTAGCTGGCATTAGTATGGGTTTAGTAGATGCATCTGAAAGAAAAAGAACACAGGACCAGATTACCCAGCAAATGAACAGGATGTACAAAAAATACACAAACATCAAAGCATTTGCTACACAGGAACAAACCATTTCTGTTGGCATGGGAGGACGTGGTGGAATGCCTGTTCAATATGTAGTACAAAATTTAAATTTTGAAAAACTGAAATCAGTGGTACCAAAATTTATGGAAGAAGTTGGTGCCAGCCAGGTTTTCCAGGGATCCGATGTCAACCTGAAATTCAACCAACCCGAATTGCAGATAACCATTGACCGACTAAAAGCCAATGAATTGGGCGTTTCTGTTTTAGATGTAACCAATACCTTGCAAATGGCCCTTAGCGGCAGACGCTTTGGCTATTTCCTTATGAATGGAAAACAATACCAGGTAATTGCCCAGGTTGAAAGAGAAGACCGGGATGACCCATTGGATTTAAAAAGTTTTTTTGTACGTAACAACCGTGAAGAATTAATTCAACTGGATAATGTTGTCAATATGCTGGAGATGGCCAATCCGCCAAGCATTTATCATTTCAACCGGTTTAAAAGTGCTACAGTGCAGGCTGGCTTAGCTCCCGGCAAAACAATTGGTGATGGCATCAAAGAAATGGATCGGATAAAAGCCAAATTACTGGATGAAACGTACAAAACTTCGCTGTCTGGTGCTTCCAGAGATTTTGAAGAAAGTTCATCCAATACTTCCTTTGCATTTCTCATGGCATTGGTATTCATTTTCCTGATCCTTGCTGCACAGTTTGAAAGTTTTATAGATCCGCTGATCATCATGATTACCGTACCATTGGCATTGGCAGGTGCTGTATTATGTATGTATTTATTTGATCAGACCTTGAATATATTTTCACAAATTGGAATGATAATGCTAATTGGTATAGTTACCAAAAACGGGATCCTGATTGTTGAGTTTGCCAACCAGAAAAGAAGAAAAGGCGAAAATAAAATAACCGCAGCCGTTGATGCAGCAGTAGCCAGGTTTAGACCCATATTAATGACCACCCTGGCTACAAGTTTGGGTGCATTGCCTATTGCTTTGGCTATCGGCTCTGCAGGTAAGAGTCGTGTGCCCTTAGGTATCGTCATTGTGGGTGGATTGTTATTTGCCTTAGTTCTGACACTTTATGTTGTACCGGCATTGTATTCGTATATGTCATCAAAAAAGAAAGCTAATTATTTCGACGCTGAATTGAACAGGACAGATAAAACAGAAACACTCATTTAATTTTTTTTTGTAACCAGCTTTAAATCTCTTATCAGCTTATGTTGCGTCGCACTCTTTTACGTTCGGTTCTTTATGCAGCCTTTTTTTTAGCTGCACAGTTTCTTCAT
>JAYWEL010000040.1:0-13629 GCA_043779285.1 Chitinophagaceae bacterium
CAAAATGCCTACGAGTTTTCCACTATCCAATAATTCTTTGGTTTGTTCATATACCCAATTATTTAAAAAATTGCTTCCTTCATTTACTTCCACCAAAGCCTTCGACATGAATTTGTTTTCAGCAATATCTTCTCCTTCCGAAATATAATCGATATATAATTCTGCTTCTTTGCGTAAGTAGTCACTTTTTAAACGGATTTTTTTGTCAATGGGCCTCATGAAAAAACCCTCTTTCCATCCATCTGGATAGTCTGAATCATACAAATCAACCTGTAAACTGGCATTGAAAACCGGCTCAGCCGATCTGGATGTACCGCCGCCATAGCTCACTGTAACTTCCCAAGGAACCGGGACAATGACCAGTCTGGAGTCTTCTTCTGAAAATGGTAATCCAAAAATATTGTTATTCGGGTTTCCGGCACTGGCTGGATCAAATTGTGAAAGGTCTGTCATGATTTTGCGAAGATCTGATTTAAAGGGGTGCAAGTTAGCAGCATTTTAGGTTTGCTGCAAATATTTGCCAAATAGAGAACAGTCTTGAATTTTGTCAGTTAATATTCGGCATCAATTACATGATTAGAATTCTTCATGATGAATGTCAGTTCAATTACTGAGATAAAGCTTCCGAAATTCTGATAAGGTTGTGCTAACTTTGCTATGCATTTTAAGATATTATGAAGAAAATACACATTATCCTGTTGGTTTTGATTGCTACTGCCATTGGCGTATTAATCAGTTTTATGGGTACATTAACTACCTATGACACAGTAGAAACTGCCAAAAGCAAGCCCGGAAAATTTGTTCATCTGATTGCAAGATTAGATAAGGAACAGCCTTTGGAATACGATGCAATCAATAATCCAAATTATTTGCGTTTTTCCGCTATTGATTCATTAGGTGGTAAGGTAAATGTCGTTTATCATAATGCAAAACCAGAAAATCTAGAGCATAGTGAACGTTTGGTGTTAAAAGGATCTATGCAAGGCGATCATTTTGAATGCAAAGAAATATTAATGAAGTGTCCATCGAAATATAAGGATGACATGAAAGCGGCTCAAAAAAATCTTCCTTCTACTACTACTCAGCTGGAAAATTCGGGAAAACCCGAAGACAAAAATGCTGAAACTAAATACTGATAAATCATGGAGTATATTGGCGAAAATCTTTTACCCGGAAAGTTTGGACATCTTTTTGTAATTCTTTCTTTTCTGGCTGCATTGTTTGCAGGTTTTTCTTTTTACAAAAGTTCGAATGCAGAATTGACCGAAGAAAAAAACAGTTGGAAAAAACTGGGACGCATTGCGTTTTATATACAGGCATTTTCTGTATTAGCCATTTTTGCATTGCTGTTTTTTATTATTAAAAATCATCTTTTCGAATATAAATATGCCTGGCAGCACAGTAGCCGAGCATTGGAAATGAAATACCTGCTTAGTTGCTTTTGGGAAGGACAGGAAGGAAGCTTTTTATTATGGAGTTTCTGGCATGGCGTTCTGGGAATTATTTTAATTAACCGGGCAAAAGAATGGGAAGCTCCTGTTATGACGGTTGTTAGCTTTGCCCAGTTTTGCCTGGCTTCTATGATCTTGGGTATTTATGTTTTCAATTTTAAGGTTGGTTCCAATCCATTTGTTTTGTTACGAAATGAAATGGATGCACCCATTTTTTCAAATCCAAATTATCTTTCTTTCATTATCGATGGCAATGATCTGAATCCATTATTGCAGAACTATTGGATGGTTATACATCCTCCGGTTTTGTTTTTGGGATTTGCTTCCACCATTATTCCGTTTGCATACGCCATTGCAGGGTTGTGGAAAAAGAATTTTACCGAATGGACCAAACCGGCTTTGTCATGGGCATTATTTGCAGCAGCAGTTTTAGGTTTAGGCGTAGCCATGGGGGCTATGTGGGCTTATGAATCATTAACTTTTGGTGGATACTGGGCCTGGGATCCGGTAGAAAATGCATCTTTAGTTCCGTGGCTGATTTTGGTGGCTGGCATTCATACACTTTTAATTTTTAGACACACCGGACGTTCTTTAAGAGCCAGTGCATTGTTTTTGATTTTGGCTTATTTGTTCGTTTTATATGCTACGTATTTAACCCGAAGCGGTGATTTGCAGGATACATCGGTTCATGCATTCACCGATTTAGGAATGAACTGGCAGTTGCGGATTTTCCTATTTCTTTTTATTATTCCTTCCTTTATTTTATTCTTTTCAAGACTAAAACAATTGCCACATATTGTAAAAGAAGAAGAATCATCCTCCCGTGAATTCTGGATGTTTATCGGATCATTGGTTTTATTCTTATCGGCCATTACAATTATTATCATGACTTCCTTACCGGTGTTCAATAAAATTGCGGCTTTGTTTTTAGGTGAAAAATCAAAACTTTTTAATCCATTAGCTTTTGGTGAGGATTCGGCATTTGAATACAACCGCATAATGATTTTTGTTGTTATTATCATTGGGTTATTGACTGGCTTTGGCCAATATTTAAAATACAAGAACACCGCAAAGGGTTATTTCTGGAAAAAAATTCTGTGGCCAACAATCATTGCGGGTGTGTTGTCAACATTGATTCTTGTTTTTGGAAACATAGACTACTATGTGAATGGTCCGGGTTATCTGGCTGCTATCTGGTTAGCAATTGCTGCAAGTGTTTATGCCATCGTCGCTAATTTGAGCTATATCTGGATAGGGATGAATGGGAAATTGAAATTATCCGGTGCTTCTATTGCGCATTTTGGTTTTGGTTTAATGTTGTTAGGGATTCTTATTTCTTCTTCAAAAAAAGAAGTGATTTCACATAATACATCCGGCATCTTCATTGATTTTGGAAAAGAAAGTACGGAAAGGTCTGGTGAAAACTTAACACTTGTACAAGGGGTTGAAACAAAAATGGGAAAGTATCGGGTTACTTATGAATCCGATTCCATGAATCCGAACAAACCTTTATGGTATTACAAGTTAAAATTTAAAAATGTAGATGGCAAAGAAGCATTTACGTTAACTCCTAATGCATTCATTAATTACAAAGGCAATGAAGGTTTGATGGCTAATCCGGATGCAAGACATTATTGGGATCATGATATTTTTGCCTACATCACTTCTTTACCCGATCCGGAAAAAAATAAAGATACCAGTACATTTAATTTCCAAACTTTACATATTGGGGACACGGCTTTTTATTCAAAAGGTTTTATGTTACTTGAAAAAATTGAAACCTACGATAGTATTCCGGTAGAAGGAACAAACCCGGATGATATTGCAACTATGGCCACAATTAAAGTTGTATCGCAACAACAATCTATTTATACCAGCAAGCCGGTTGTAATTGAGAAAAAAGGTGTTTTCTTTTCCGCATTGGATACGGTTATTTCGGAAAATCTTGTATTGAAAATAAATAGTGCCGGAAAAGATCATATTGAACTTGGTGTAAGGGAATCAAATTCCATTTTAAAATATATAACCCTGAAGGCATACAAGTTCCCATTCATACTGGTTCTATGGTTAGGAATACTTATTATGATTATTGGATTAATTATCAGCATGCGACGCAGGCAATTAATGAATAATAAAGAGGCTTAAAATAATTAAGTGTTATTGAACAGCTATTCAGGATATTTAACGGTCTTTTAGTTTATAACCTTGAGCTTAATTTGTAGTTTTATAATTATGAAACTTCGGCTGTCATTATATATTTGTTTATTCACCAGTTTTTTTTTGTTGAATTACAGTCCGGCATATTCTCAAATTGATAGTTTGCCAAATCCTCCATCAAATCCTCCATCCATTTTCGAACGTGCAAAAAATTGGGGTAAAAATGATACCTTATTTGTAGAAGCCATCTGGTATGAAGGCGAAATGATGACATACAAGGAACTGGAAATGGTTTGGGTTTCTAATATGTCTGAAAAGCAACTGGCAAAATATATCGAGAAATGGACCCGCTTACGAAATGCTGTTTATGTAACTTATCCTTATGCCCGAACAGCTGGGGCAACGTTGAATGAAATGAATTCATATTTAACTAAGATACCTTCCAATAATCAGCGTAAAGATTATATCAAGACAAGAGAAAAAGAATTGAAGTCGCAGTTTACAGATCCACTTTCTAACTTATCCGTTTATCAAGGAAAAGTTTTAATGAAATTGATAAATCGTCAAACGGGGAATAATTGTTACAATATCATCAAAGAATATCGTGGCGGATTTTCTGCCAGATTTTGGCAAACCATTGCTTTTGTTTTTGGCAGTAGTTTGAAGCAGGATTATGATCTGGCTGATTTGACCGATCGTCAAATCGAAAATTTTGTCAAGGAAATTGATGGTGCCTGGTATAACAATCCATATCGTCGTTAAATACATACACACAATTTTTAGTTGTAATCAGTACATTTGATCTGCATTCAAAAAAATAATTTTAATGAAATTAGATATTTTAGCCATTGCCGTTCACCCGGATGATGTGGAACTGGGTTGTTCGGGTACAATCATTAATGAAGTGAACCGAGGTAAGAAAGTAGGCATTGTTGATTTGACTCAGGGAGAATTAGGAACCAGAGGTACAATTGAATCCCGGCATGAAGAAGCTGCCAATGCGTCGATAATCATGGGAGTTCATGTACGGGAAAATTTAAAGATGCGGGATGGTTTTTTCCAGAATGATGAAGCACATCAGATGCAATTGATTCAGGTTATTCGCAAATATCAGCCCTCTATTGTTCTTGCCAATATTTTACGGGACCGACATCCAGATCATGGTCGGGCAGGCAACTTAATTTCGGATGCTTGCTTTTTGTCGGGCCTTTCAAAAATTGAAACGAAAGACGAAATTGGAAATTGGCAAGAAAAATGGCGCCCAAGCTATGTGTTGCATTATATTCAGGATTGGTATCACGAACCCGATTTGCTAATAGATATCAGTGATGTTTTTGAACAAAGAATGAATGCTATTAAAGCGTATAGAACACAGTTTCATTCAACTACGAACCAGTCTTCTGAACAACAAACCTATATTTCCAATCCCGATTTTTTAGATACCGTTACTGGACGAGCCAGAATTTTAGGCAAAAGGATTGGCGTAAAATATGCGGAAGGCTTTATTACAGAGAAAAAAATCGGTATTCACAATCTGGATGCATTAATTCAAAATGAAACCTGATAAAAATTTAATATGTTAGTTTAATATTCATTCGGTTGTTTCGAGCTGATATAGATAGCTAAAACATATCTTTGCCAAACTTAAATAAAAAGGTTCTGATGGAAACACCAAAATTTGTTAATAGCGGCCCTTCGTTTCACGTTGAACTGAAGAAGAGAATTTCTCAATATTTTGAAGAGGTCGGTAAATCAACAACCGGTAATTTTCGATTATGGTCTAAAGCAGTTATTCTGATCATTTCATTCGTTGCAGTATATGTTCATTTGGTGTTTTTTACTCCATCAGTTTGGTTTGCTATTCCTGAATGTTTGTTACTGGGTGCACTTACGGCAGCCATCGGGTTTAATGTAATGCATGATGGCTCGCATGGTAGTTTCAGCAAATATCCCTGGTTGAATGAATTAGCTGGCATGTCCATTAATTTTTTGGGGGCAAATAATTTTATGTGGAAGACCAAGCACAATATTATTCATCATACATATACAAACATAGATGGGTTAGATGATGATATTAATGCGAAACCATTTCTGCGCTTGTGTGAAACACAAAAGCATTATAAAGTTCACAAATATCAACATTTGTACTTCTGGTTTGCATATTCATTGCTTTATATCTATTGGGTATTTGTAACGGATTATAAAAAATATTTCACCGGTAAAGTGGGTGAACTTCCACTTAAAAAAATGAAAACTCATGAGCATTTTTCATTCTGGGGTTTCAAATTGGTTAACTTTTTTCTGTTTGTTGTATTACCCATTTATACATTGGGGTTCTCTACCTGGGTAATTGGTTTCCTCATCTATGGTCTTTTCGCAGGCTTTGTATTAAGTATTGTTTTTCAATTGGCACATACCGTAGAAGACACTCATTTCCCGGTTACAAATCCTGCCACAAATAACATTGAAGATGAGTGGGCTATCCATCAGATAAAGACAACAGCGAATTTTGCCACAAAAAATAAAATGGTAAGTTGGTTTGTAGGCGGTTTGAATTTTCAGATTGAGCATCATCTGTTTCCAAAAATTTCACATATTCATTATCCGGCAATCAGTCAAATCATCCGTAAGGCATGCGAAGAGTATGGTATTCACTATATCGAATATCCGAAAGTGCGTTTAGCTGTTGCTTCTCATGTTTCGTATTTAAAAAGAATGGGGCAGGTTTAATTTTTTAGGAAGCAATAAAAAACAATTCTGTTCCGGCACGGGGTGGAATTGAATTATAGCAAGGTTCCATTTTTTCAATATGCATTGATTCTGAAAAAAGATTCCGGTATTCTTCTTCCGATCCACCAAAAGGTGGGCCAGCTTCGAAGAATTTATTAAATAATACGCCAACTAATTTTCCACTTGAGCTCAGTAATGAGCTCATTTTTTTTACATATACTTTTCGCAGTGTTGGATCCAATGCACAAAAAAACGTTTGCTCCAGAATAAGATCATATTCTTCATGTAAATCAAAAAAATCCATATGAAGGACCTGGATTTTTTCACCGTTAAATTTTTCTTTTAGCCGGTTCACTAATTCTTCCGAAATGTCAATCAGCGTTAAATTAATGAAACCCGCATTCAATAAATAAACAGCTTCATATGCATTTCCACAGCCCGGAATCAGGATATTAAGGTTCTTATCAGTCAGTTGATTAATATATTCTTTTAGTGGGGTAGAAGGATAGCCGATATCCCATCCGGTATTTTTTTGCTGATAACGGTCTGTCCAGTATTGCTCACCAAGATTTGAATCAGTCATTTTTGCTGTAAAAATAAGTATATCAGAAAAAATATGAACAACTGTTAGTTTACTCTTTTGATTTCAGGTATTTTTGCGGCACTTTAATAAATTAGCTATGCAGTTCCAATTCAGTGAAGAACATTTAATGATTCAGCAGGCGGCAAGAGATTTTGCAAAAAACGAATGTCTTCCCGGTGTGATAGATAGAGATGAAAAGCAGGAATTTCCCCGCGAACAGGTTATGAAGTTGGCAGACCTTGGCTTTATGGGGATGATGGTGGATCAGCAATACGGCGGAGCAGGTATGGATACGGTTAGTTATGTGTTGGCTATGGAAGAGATTAGTAAGATCGATGCCAGTGTGAGTGTATGTATGAGCGTCAATAACAGTTTGGTTTGTTTTGGCTTGCAGGAATATTGTACCGAAGAACAGAAGCAGCAATACCTGATTCCATTGGCACAAGGCAAGAAAAATGGCGAATTATACATCGGTGCATTTTTATTGAGCGAACCCGAAGCAGGTAGTGATGCTACATCGCAAAGCACAACTGCAGAAGATATGGGTGATTATTATTTGTTGAACGGAACAAAAAATTGGATCACCAATGGAAGTTCTGCATCTGTTTACCTGGTTATGGCACAAACAGATCCGTCAAAAGGTTCAAGAGGCATCAATACATTGATTGTTGAAAAAAATTGGCCCGGCGTAGTAGTTGCAGCTAAAGAAAATAAATTGGGTATCCGTGGAAGTGATACCCATACCATCATGTTTAATGACGTAAAAGTTCCCAAAGAAAACAGGATAGGAGAAGATGGATTTGGATTTAAGTTCGCTATGAAAACACTGGAAGGTGGTCGCATCGGCATTGCTTCCCAGGCATTAGGAATTGCCAGTGGAGCTTATGAGTTGGCATTGAAATATTCTAAAGAAAGAAAAGCATTTGGAACCGAGATTATGAACCACCAGATTATTGCTTTTAAGCTGGCGGATATGGCCACTAAAATCGAAGCCTCCCGTTTGTTATGTTTAAAAGCAGCCTGGGAAAAAGATAACGGATTGGATTATGCATTAAGTTCTTCGATGGCTAAAGTATTTGCGTCTGAAGCAGCCATGTGGACTGCAACCGAAGCGGTTCAGGTACATGGCGGATATGGTTTTGTAAAAGAATATCATGTAGAACGTTTGATGCGGGATGCCAAGATTACCCAGATATATGAAGGCACCAGCGAAGTACAACGAATTGTGATCAGCAGAAATATCTTGAAATAATCAATAGATAGAATAAATTTGAAATGTGCTGGATCAATTCATTCAGCACATTTTTTTTAGTATTTATATTTGTAAAATGGCCATCCATTCAGACGCATACAAAAGTATATTCGAAGAATTGAAAACACATAATGTGGCTTTGGTTGCAGTTTCCAAAACAAAACCAATAGAAGATATTAATGCATTGTATTTACTGGGACAACGTGATTTTGGAGAAAATTATGTGCAGGAATTGCAGGACAAACAAAAAGAATTACCACAAGATATACGTTGGCATTTTATTGGGCATTTGCAAAGAAATAAAGTGAAGCGTATTGCTTCATTCGTGCATCTGATTCATGGAGTGGATAGTCTTCGCTTATTAATAGAAATAAATAAACAAGCAGAAAGCAATAACCGGATTATTCAAGTTTTATTGCAATTACATATTTCACAGGAAGAAACTAAATTCGGATTGGATGAAGTGGAAATGGAAGAACTTTTTAAACAGCTAAATGAAAATTCATATAAAAATATCTGCATACGTGGCTTGATGGGCATGGCATCCTTTACCGAAAACATGGAGATAGTGCGATCAGAGTTCAGATTTCTGAAATCCATATTTGATAAATATGCAACTATTCAAAACACCTCCTGCAATTTTACTTTTCTATCTATGGGAATGAGCTGCGATTATAAAGTGGCCATAGAAGAGGGTAGTAACCTTGTTCGAATTGGTAGTTTATTATTTGGAGAAAGAATTTCGAACTAAAACTAGCGCTTTGCGGCCTGCAAGCATTACAGTAAATTCGCAGATTACAAGAAATTATGATGGAAGAGAATAAAGAACATGAAGCAAAGAGCTTAAATTTTATTGAAGAAATTATAGAAGCCGACTTGCAATCCGGCAAGCATCAATCTATATTAACCAGGTTTCCACCAGAACCAAATGGTTACCTGCATATCGGGCATGCTAAAAGTATTTGCCTGAATTTTGGGTTAGGGATAAAATATAATGGTAAAACCAATCTGCGTTTTGATGATACCAATCCGGTAACAGAAGATACCGAATACGTAGACAGTATCAAAGAAGATATCAGTTGGTTGGGTTTCAGTTGGGCCAATGAATTTTATGCCTCCGATTATTTCGAAGAGCTATATCAGTTAGCGGTTAAGCTTATTGAAAAAGGGCTCGCTTATATTGATGATTCTTCCGCAGAAGAAATTGCCAAATTAAAAGGTACTCCAACAGAAACAGGTAAGGATAGCCCTTTCCGGAAAAGGAGCATTGAAGAAAATTTGCAAATGTTTGCAGATATGCGGTCCGGAAAATATGTAGACGGAGAAAAAGTTTTGCGGGCAAAGATTGACATGACTTCCCCGAATATGCATATGCGAGATCCATTAATATACCGGATCAAACATGCGCATCATCACCGCACTGGAAATGACTGGTGTATCTATCCGATGTATGATTTTGCACATGGACAAAGTGATAGTATCGAAAAAATCACCCATTCTGTTTGTACGTTGGAGTTCATTCCTCACCGGCCGTTATATGACTGGTTCATCCATACATTGGAAACATTTCCTTCAAAACAATACGAATTTGCCCGGCTGAATCTGAATTACACGGTCATGAGCAAACGTAAGCTTTTGCAGCTGGTAAATGAAGGTCATGTCAATTCATGGGATGATCCCCGAATGCCTACCATCAGTGGTATGCGCCGAAGAGGTTATACGCCGGCCTCCATCCGAAATTTTTGTGATCGTATCGGCATAGCCAAAAGAGATAACCTGATTGATATTGGGCTATTGGAATTTTTTGTTCGAGAACACCTCAATAAAATTGCATTAAGAAGAATGGTCGTTTTCGATCCGGTGAAGCTGGTCATTACAAATTATCCGGAGTCATTAACTGAATTATTGGAAACAGATGAAAATCCGGAAGCAGAAGAAAAATTTACCCGCAATGTAAAATTCGGAAGAGAGATTTTAATCGAACGGAATGATTTTATGGAGATTCCTTCAAAAAAATATTTCCGATTAGCACCCGGGCAAATGGTTCGTTTGAAAAGCGCATATATCATACTGTGCAATGAAGTGATTAAAGATACTGCAGGAAATATTGTGGAACTGCACTGTACGTATTTCCCGGAAAGTAAAAGTGGTTCTGATACCTCAGGTATCAGTGTAAAAGGAACTCTGCATTGGGTTAACGCTGATGAAGCAGTTGAAGTGGAAGTGAGGGAATATGACCGATTATTTAAGGTTGAAAACCCGGCTATGGAAGAAGGTGATTTTAAGGAGCATATAAATCCTGATTCACTGACCATTGTAAAAGGATTTGCCGAACCAGCTATTGCTGATGTCACGGAAGGAGATAAGTTTCAGTTTATACGCAAAGGGTATTATAGCCTGGATAAGGATTCAACAACAGATAAATTAATTTTTAATAAAACGGTTGGATTGAAAGATAGCTGGGCAAAAGAAAAAAATAAGAGTTAGTTGGTAAAATATTCTAGTTTATAAAAAAAGTCAAGCTGTAATAAAACTTGACTTTTTTTATGGGTTCAATTCACATCAGACAGTTTAGCGTTTAAAATATTTACTTTGTAATTCAAAGTACTTTTTATTATCTTTGGTTTCTAATAAAAAAGAATCATGATTACAACATACAAAAGAGTAATTGGTATTTTGCTCGCCGTGACAATTCTATTGCTCATACCATTCGTAGCAATGCAGTTTACGGATGAGGTGAACTGGACAGTGTTTGATTTTGTGGTTGCAGGAGGACTACTTCTTGGTACCGGACTCATTTGTGAGTTAGTCATGAGGAAGCTGAAAAAAAATAACTATAAAGTGGGCATCATTGCAGCCATATTGTTGACACTCATCCTTGTTTGGATCGAACTAGCAGTGGGAATTTTCGGAACCGTATTCGCCGGAGATTGGACAGGAAATAATTCAAGAGTCCCCAATAATCTTTTAACTATTTTGAGGACAAGACACAATTAGGATGATGAAAAAACAGTAAATCAGAAACGGGTTTTAAAAAAAGAATTTATAATCCAGCCCAAGAACAAATGAACGGGTAAGTCCATCGGGTCTTGCATCACGTACTACAAAAGGTGCACCAACGCTCAATTCAATTTTATTGGTTTTATTGATGGCATATTCGACAAAAACATTTCCATTTAATGTCAGACCCTGTGAACCGTTAATTTCTTTTCTTATTCCAAGTAAATCGGTGTACTCATCATTTGATATATGATAAATAGGTAAGAGGCTAGGCGTGACTTTAATTTTTTGAACTTCTATTAACGGGTATGAAATCCGCAACAGGATGTCTCCTTTGCGATCATACATATTGGTTGACTGATACTGACGGAAGGCCGAACTCACCGGATAATTGCTTGAGAGGAATGCATTTTTATTCTGCGTTAATGGTTGTTGAATGGCTGCTGTAAATTGAATTTTTTCTATGGCAGTAGAAAATCCAAGAATCAGATCGGTGGTTCCTAAACTGTTTTGAAAATCCATAGGTAATGAAAACCCATCCAGTTTTTTATTGCCATCATTCAATGGCAGTTTCACACCGGCAGTAAATTGTGCATTTTTTGATGCATTGTATTGTGTACTGATATAGACGTCTGAAAGACCAGCGGAATTGGTCAGGGAAGAAGATTGTGAGAGATAGGTTAGTTTAAGATCAAAACCGAAATTTTTACTCAATTGTTTTTTATAGCTTAAATGTGAACCGAAGATCGTGACACGGTGGTCGGCCTGCCCGGTAGAAATACCAAAACTCAGTTGATTGCTTTTTGCCGAATCTTTTCCATTCAACGCATTAGCTTTCAAACTATTTATAGTACAGAAACCTGCATCGCTACAACCTTGTGTATAAGCCTTTTCACTTGCAGTAATAATAAATACTATGACGAACAAGTAAATAACTTTCATGGTTGATTGATTTAAAATTTTGATACTTTGATCAAGTTAACTAAAATGTGTTATAAATCAAATGCGTTTTTTAGAATTAAATGTTTGCAAAAGAAGAAGAGGATTCAGATTGGATGTCGGGTCTATATTGAAAGCAATACTGTTTAAAATAATTGCAGACCATAATGTCCAATTAAAGTAAATACAGTGCATCTGGCAATAACACCCAAACAACACCAAAGCAATAATTTTTTAAGTTGCGAATTCAACCCAAGGCCAATGGCAATACTGATGGGTGCACCAACCGAAAAAGTTCCTAAAAAGCCCAACCCAATTACACCATATTTATTCCAGATTTTGATCAGTACAGGATGTTTTTGTTTTTCTTCTGCTGCACTTGTTTTTTTTCGGTGAAAAAATGCCCTGATTTTATCGCCCAAAAAAGCGGCAACAAATACGCCGGATAAACCTCCGACTGCACTGGCAAAAAAAATAGAGTAGGGGTGGAGGCCAAATGCAAATCCGGTGGGAATTGCCACATAAATTTCGAATGTTGCAAAGCCAGCAACAGTCAATAGTTTTAAAAACATATATAAGGATGGAATTTACTTTCGTGAAGAGCGAAAGTAGTTATAAACGATGAATGGGTGATGTTAAAAAAAAGGATAGATTGAAGAAATATTTTTCTACTTCGTAATGATCACTGTTCCACTATTATCCGGGATAGGCACATAGCTGATTTTGTTTTCTGAACAAAATTTTGTTACGGCATGACGGGTTCCCTTGTACCCATCATTATTGAAATCATGCACAAAAATATAGCCTCCTTTTTCCAGTTTGGGATAAAAGAAAAGTAATCCCTGATAAATGGGTTCGAATAAATCGGTATCGAGACTTACAAAACAAAAACGATCGTCGATGCCTTCGGCGGTTTCGGGGAAAAATCCTTTTTTGATTATACAGTTTTCAGGATAAGTCATTTGCTGCATAACTAAATCAATACTGGTATCTGAAAAATCCTGTTTACCATCAGAGAAATTTTGCGCTTTCTCAATTTCGATATCTTTATCATCAAAGCCTTCAAACGTATCAAATAAATAGATTTTTCGGTCGGAAAATAAATGATTCAGTTTTTGCGAAAATTCCCCCTTATATACCCCAAGTTCAGCCACATTGCCTTTTATATTTTTCAGTATGATCTCTTCGTAGCAAAGTTCTAACGTTGTGTGCCGCACAAAATCGAAGCTGATGGCCAGTTTGTCAGGCCGTTGTCTAAACGAAAGTGATCGGGTGAGATAAATTTTTCTTTGGGCCAGAAATTTTGAAATAAGCTGAAAAAGAGATTTGGTTAATTGCATATGTTGTTTGCTTACTGGCGAAAATAAATCTTAAATAATAAAGATATATCACTTGTTATTATTTATTGGATGAATTATGATATAATACCATCTTGATTTACTAAATAGTCCAACGCCCGCCTGACCGGACGGGCAGGGACTATGTGTAAATCTTAGATGGTATTATACCGCAGAAAA
>JAYWEL010000041.1:0-2406 GCA_043779285.1 Chitinophagaceae bacterium
CAAAATTCCCGCAGAAAAAATAAAGCTCATTCATGCAGAACAGGTCATTGACATGCATGAACATCCCACCAAAGCTTTAAAAGAAAAACAACATTCTTCCATTGCCATCGGGTTTCATCTTTTGGCAAGCGGTACTACAGATGCTTTTATAAGTGCCGGCAATACAGGTGCAATGCTAGTGGGTGCCTCATTCATCATAAAAGCAATAGAAGGCGTTCTAAGACCTACAATTTCAGCTCTTATTCCAAAAGAGAATGGAGGTACTTCCCTTTTATTGGATGTTGGGCTGAATGCTGATTGTAAACCCGAACAATTAAATCAGTTTGCTATTATGGGTTCGGTTTATGCCCGGCAGATCCTGGGCATCGAAAATCCAAGAGTTGGCTTAATCAATGTGGGCGAAGAAGAAGGGAAAGGTAATATGCTGACTCAAGCAACCTATCCCCTACTGAAAGAAAATACGCATATTCATTTCATTGGAAATATTGAAGGACGAGATCTTTTAATTGATAAAGCCGATGTAATGGTTTGTGAAGGTTTTACCGGCAACATACTTTTGAAGATGATTGAATCTCTTTTTGACATCACGGAACGAAAGAATATTAACAACGAATATTTTCAGCGTTTCAATTTTGAAAACTACGGTGGCACACCTATTCTGGGTGTTTCCAAACCCGTGATCATTGGTCATGGAATATCACATTCCCTGGCATTTAAAAACATGATAAAGGTTGCACAAAAAATGATTGAGAAAAATGTGCTGGAGCAGATGAAAGCAGAATTGAAATCTTAAATTATTTACTTCCTCCTATAATTTGTTTTACTATTTTTAACTAATGAAAATCATTAGTTCCATTCTTCTTTTTACGTTAATTTATTTAACCGGTTTTTGTCAGATCTATGAAAACAATAAATCAATTCCGATAAAGGAAACGATACATCCTTTCAAATTAGGTAATAAAAAAGTGCATGTTATATTGACGACTTATGGCAACAACAAAGATGTTGTAATGATTAACCTGCATGACAATGAACGGACATCTGTAGAGGCAGCAAAAATTGTTTTGCTGGAAACCGGTGGCACATTAATAAGAATTGAAAACGATAACAAACGCTTGATTGATTTCATATTTAAAAAATCCAAATTTCAATTTGATCCGAACCGGATTTTTACAAAAGCAGGCACTACAGCCACTTTAAATAAATATAGTGTATCAACTCCGGCATCTGTTTCACTCGTTTCAAAATTTGGCGAGTTTATTTACAAGCTGATTCCAGCATCAACATTGCTGATTGCTTTGCATAATAATACAGATAGTACATATTCCAGCTTAAGTTATTTGCCCGGTGCAGAATATGGTATTGAAGCTTCCGCAGTGCATATAAATAAACAAATGGATATCGATGATTTTTTCTTTACTACAAGCGATTCTTTATTTACAAAATTGAAATTGGAAAACAACAATGTGATCCTGCAAAATAATTCGGCGGCGACGGATGATGGCTCTCTTAGTGTATTGTATGGAATCTGGAATAAAAAATATGTAAACGTAGAAGCCGAAAAAGGACATGTAAATGAACAGGAAAAAATGATTCGTTTATTGCTTCATGCTATTCTATTACTTAAATAAAAAGACCTGCCGAAGCAGGACTTTAAAATCTATTTCCAATAATATAAATAATTCCATCCTTATTTATATTTCAACCCTTTTCATTTTCGGAACCAGATAATGCATGATCGACCAGGCTATCAAATATGCGCTTCCGCAAATGAGGAACATGATATAGTATCCGGTTTCTAATTTCCCGATACCTTTATAATGATCAAATAAAAGTCCGGCCAAACGGGCAATCAAAATACCACCAATAGCTCCTGCCATGCCACCCATTCCTGTTACTGAAGCAACCGTTTTTTTCGGGAACATATCAGATACGGTTGTAAATATATTAGCAGACCAAGCTTGATGTGCTGCGGCAGCAAACCCAATTATTATCACCGCAAACCACATATTAAATCCACCCAAAACCTGTGCAAAAACTACAGGAATAACACAAAATGCATAAATGAGCATGGACATCTTTCTTGCTCTGTAAACTGGCATACCATTTTTGATAAGGTTTAATGGAAGCCATCCCCCGGCTACACTTCCAATGGTTGATAATGAATAGACCAATGCTATCGGAAGTACTACGGCAGTACCGATAATATTATATTCTGCTTTCAGAAATGCAGGTAGCCAGAAAAGATAAAACCACCACACCGGATCGGTCAAAAACTTTCCTACTATAAATGCCCAGGTTTGTTTAAAGCCTAACAATTTTGTCCATGTAACTTTATTTTCTACCGTTGTTTCTTCTATAAGCTGTGGGGCTTCATCTAAATCACTATGAATATAATCGAACTCT
>JAYWEL010000042.1:0-13592 GCA_043779285.1 Chitinophagaceae bacterium
TGAGTGATGATGTGGTAAAACAAAAATTGGGTATTGGTTTCGGAGCTACCTATGGTAAACGAAACATTAATTTAAATGGGTTGAATTTTGAAGAACAATTTACCGGAAAAGGTTTTAATGTAAATCTTCCAACTGGAGAAGCGGCTTTATCTAATATGAAAGGATTTTTTTCTGCAAATACCGGACTTACTTATAGTGCCAGTAGCGAAAACAGCAATTTTGATTTAGGTGTTGCCGCATTTCATGTTAATAAACCCAGCCAAACTTTTTTGCAAGATGAAAATCAATATTTAGCCATGCGAAAAGTAGTTCATGCTAATTTTGAAACCTATTTGTCTAATGTGGTTGTATTCAATGCAAATGCTGTTCATCAATTTCAAAACCAAGCAAAATATACATCTGTAGGAGCAATTTTTGGTTATTATTTACCATTTCAATCCGGTCTGATGATCAATACGGGAGCTTGGTATTGGATGAATAATGCCATCATACCTTATTTTGGTATCGCAATGAAAGATTTTCAGTTTGGCATATCTTATGACATCACTACTTCCAGATTAACCCAGGCTTTACAAAGACCCCGATCTTTTGAATTAACTTTTATTATCAGAGGGAAAAAAGATCCTGTAGGTATTCAGTCTTATCCGGATGTACTTTCTTATCCGTGGAAATAAATTTTCATCTATTCTTTTATTATACTTTCAAATAGGAAAGTATCATCATGTAATACCATCTTGATTTACTAAGTAGTCCAACGCCCGCCTGACCGGACGGGCAGGGACTATGTGTAAATCTTAGATGGTATTATACCACAGAAAAGCGCATTGGACTATTTACTGTTTATAAGCGGTATAAAATGGATTGTAAACGAGTAAGTCAGCAAAGTATCAGTTGTTCTTTTGCCCTCTGCTAATTTTTACCATGGCCCATTCAGATTTAATTAACTTTGCTGCCATTTATGAAAGTAAGAACATTAAAGAAAGACAAGGTAAATATCATCACCCTTGGTTGCAGTAAGAACATGGTGGATAGTGAAGTGTTGAGCGGACAACTATTAGCTAATGATATAAATGTGGTGCATGAAAATAAAAAATTCGATCACAATATTGTTGTGGTGAATACTTGCGGATTTATTGAAAAAGCCAAAGAAGAATCTATCAATACCATTTTAGATCAGCTTGAATTGAAGCGACGTGGTAAACTGGACAAAGTATATGTGACCGGTTGCTTAAGCGAACGGTATAAGAATAATCTGGAAGAAGAAATGCCCGAAGTGGATGCCTTTTTTGGTACCATGGAATTACCCATGATTTTAAAACAATTTGAAGCCGATTATAAAACCGAATTGCTGGGTGAACGTTTATTAGCTACACCAAAACATTATGCCTATTTAAAAATTTCGGAAGGTTGTAATCGCACCTGCTCATTCTGTGCTATTCCATTGATGCGTGGTAAACATGTGAGCAAACCCATTGAAGAACTGGTTAAAGAGGCTGAAGGATTAGTGAAAAAGGGTGTAAAGGAAGTGATGCTGATTGCACAGGAACTGACTTATTATGGATTGGATCTGTATAAAAAAAGAATGCTTTCTGAATTATTAAATAAGTTGGCAGATGTGGAAGGCCTGGAGTGGATCCGTTTACATTATGCTTATCCATCAAAATTCCCGATCGAAGTATTGGATGTAATGAAGGATAGAACAAACATTTGCAATTACCTGGATATACCCTTGCAACATGCTTCCAATAATATGCTGAAAGCTATGAATAGGCAAATCACCCGTGAAGAAATGGAAGAGCTTTTGGATGCTATTCGGGCAAAGGTACCGGGTATCTGTATTCGCACCACATTGATTGCTGGTTTCCCCGGTGAAACCCTCGATGATATTGAAGAATTGAAACAATTCCTGCTTGGCCAACGATTTGATCGGGTAGGAGTATTTACATACTCACACGAAGAAGGCACCAGTGGATTTGAACTTTTGGATGATGTGCCTGCGGAAGAAAAAGAACGGAGGGCTCAGGAGATCATGGAAGTGCAGCAGGATATTTCTTTAGAGAAAAATCAAGAGAAAGTTGGGAAGATTTTTAAAGTGATGATCGATAAAAAAGAAGCGGGCAGATACATTGGCCGTACAGAATTTGACAGTGTGGAAGTGGACAATGAAGTAGTGATTCAAAGTAAAAAGAAATTAGCGATCGGTGATTTTGTACAGGTAAAAATTATCAAAGCTTTTGATTATGACCTGGAAGGAGAAGTAGTTGCTTAAATTAATTTTTCGGATTGTTTCTTCAATCATTTAATACTAACTGATAATGCTTCTTTGTTTTTATATGACTATGGCAAATGATTTTTTTTAATGAACTCGGCATAATCCTAAATTCATATCAGGTAGTTATAATCCGGTCTCTGGCAATGTTTTTCCATGAACCATTACAGATACCATTTTCAACAATCAAAACACGATCGTACAAAGCTACAGTAGGGCAAATATGGTAAGGAATTCCATACAGCACATCGCCCGGATTAAATGAGTGATCCGTTTTATTTTCCAAAACAAGGTGTTCTTCACTTTGTCCAATTGCATTCAGCAATACATGTTCCGGAAAGAAAACCCGTTTTGAAATATCATTTTCGGCAGCAACTGATTTATGCCCGAGATCGGTACTAACCTTGCCGGGTTCTGGTAAAGAAATCACTCTGGTAATCAGCATTGCTGCCAGAACAAATTCCTGCTCCGGGCAAAGAGTTGAATAACCATGATCCCAATAAATAAATGTACCCGGACTACATTCTATTTCTTCCCGTTTGCAATGCACCGAAAAGGCAGGTGAACCACCGGCAATGATGATGGGTTTTGGAAATCCTTCAAGCACAATTCTTTCCGATAGCAATTCAACTTTGGCAAATGCTTCATCACAAGCTTTCTTCTTTTCTTCAAAATCAGCATGGCGTATATGACCATCATATGCATGCAAGCCTTTTATATCCATCCCACTTGCGGTGGAACAAAAACGATAGATTTCCAATGCTTCGTCTCCGGGTGCAATGCCGGTCCGGTTCATGCCCACATTCAAATCGAGATAAACCGAAATGGTCAAACCTGCATCAGTAAAGGCTATTGATTGTTCTGCGGCAGATAGCAAATTATCTGTCAGGCAGGAATATTCTGTCTCCGGATATTTTTTAATCAGTTCAATAAACCGTTTCAGTTTTGGACCAATAGCCTGATAAGCCAATACAACGTCTTTGGCTTTTTGCAGGCCCAGCATTTCTGCTTCAGCAATTGTTGCAGTTTTAAATTTGTTTATACCGGCATCCATCATCAGCCTCGCCGCTTCGGCACACTTATGCGTTTTTATATGTGGTCGCAGCCGATTGATATCGCCGATCATGTTGATAGCTGTTTGAATATTGGCGACCACCCGATCCGGGAAAACCAATAATGCAGGAGAATCTATCTCTGCAATATTGTCAACAGTATACCAATGTTTATTAGTGCTCATCAGAAAAATTAATTCATTTCAAAAATGGCTTCAATTTCTACTGCTACATTGCTTGGCAGGGAACCCATACCTACTGCACTTCTACAACCTACACCTAGGTCTTCTCCCCAAACATCTCGAAAAAGTTCACTGCATCCATTAATGATGATAGGATGTTTCGTATAATCTGTTGTACAATTTACCATGCCTAATAATTTTACAATACGTACAATTTTTTCGAATCCACCCAACACTTCTTTGATAGATGCCAGCATGGCCAACCCGCATTGACGGGCAGCATAAACACCTTGCTCGTCTGACAGGTCTGCACCCAATTTTCCCGTAAAGGCAGTGCCATCGTTGTTTACAGAGATATGCCCCGATAAATAAAGTAAATTTCCAACGATCATACATCTTTTATAAATCCCTTTTGAAGTTGGTAATACGGGTAATTGATAACCCAGTTCTGCCAATCTGTTTTCCAATGCTTGTGTGTCCATGTTTTTTTTATTGAATGAATGTTTTAAAATTAAATCGTTTACCAACCAATACCATAATCATCACCATTGTTTGATGATCCTCCCCAAAAACTGCCATGTTTCCAGTCAAAGAAAATTGCATTGATTGGGCCGCTGGTACGGTCTCCAAAAGAAAGTTTATATCCCAATAGTTCCAGTTCTTTTTTTATTTTATCGGATGTGTTTCTACCAACCAACATGCTCCCTGGCCTTGGTTGCCGGTCACTAATTTTAGTGCCTCCAAGAGATAACCAAAGTTGATTGCTGTTCATATTAGCAGCTTCTGCAGCCTGTTGTACATTCATATTAAACTCGGTCATGTTTAAAAAGAATTGCAATAAATTCTGATCCTGTGTATCGCCACCTTGTACTGCAAATGAAAGAAAAGGTTTGCCATCTTTTAATGCTAACGAGGGTGTCAGCGTAACTCGGGGCCGTTTGCCTGGGGCAATAACATTAAATGGATTGAATGCAGAATCCAATACAAAGCTTTGCAATCGCTGACTCATGCCAATACCCGTTTTGCCTGCAATGCATGCCGGAATCCAGCCACCACTGGGAGTTATAGATACAACCCATCCATCCTTGTCTGCCGCTTCCACACTGGTTGTTCCTCTCCATAAACGATCGTAATACGCTTCGTCAAGAGGAAGGGAATTATTGTATGCCAGCTGCTGGTCATGCGCCGGAACAAATCCGCCCTGTTTGGTTTTTGTTGAATCGTATTTGTTTGCCAATTGCTGAATTAATTTATTAAACGGATTTACTTTTCCTTCAAACGGATATGGGTCTCCGGGTCCAACATAGGGTTTATTCATGGCATCGGTGATTAATTTGGCTCTTTCTTTGGCATAGGTTTTACTCATTAAACCGTTAATCGGAATTTTAGGAGAAAAATAAGGATCGCCATAATAAAAATCACGATCTGCAAAAGACAGATTCATGGCCTGGTAAACCGTATGCAGGTACTTGCTACTGTTATACTCCATGGCTTTCAAATCAAAATTCTCCAGTATGTTTAATGCTTGTAACATGGCTGGGCCCTGAGTCCATTGTTGTAATTTATATACTTCGATACCTTTATAATTAATGGACATGGGTTCTTCTTCAATAACTTTCCATTTTGCCAGGTCTTCCATGGTAATCAAGCCACCTTGTTCGGTGCTGCCACGAACGAATTCTTTGGCAATATCACCTTTATAAAAACGGTCATTCGCCGCCATGATGGCTTCTTTGCGGCTTTTCTTTTTCTTCAACGCTTCCTGTTCCGCTTCCACCATTTTAGAAAGTGTAGCCAGTAAATCTTTTTGAATAAAAATTTCACCGGCTTCCGGAGCTTCTCTTTTTTCTCCCAAATGAGGTAGAAAAACAGCCTTGCTATAGGGCCATTCCTTGATTCTTGCTTTGCCACGTTCAATGCTGTTGGCCGTTGACCCTTCCATCGGATAACCGGCTGCCAGTTCCATAGCCGGTGCCAACACTTCTTTCAAACTCATGGTTCCATATTCGGCCAGCATATAACAAATACCACCGGCAGTGCCCGGCGTTATCGCTGCCAGCGGACCATACTCTGGTGGGAAATCAAAGCCTTTATTTTTAAAAAATTCAGGAGTAGCTCCTGTGGGTGCCATACCCAATGCATTGATACCAATGACTTTTTTTGTTTTTGGATTATAGATTAATGCCTGTGTTTCTCCACCCCAGCTCAACACATCCCACATGGTGCAGGTTGCTGCAAGCATGGCGCAGGCCGCATCTACGGCGTTGCCACCCCGCTGAAAAATCATCGAACCGGCAGTTGCAGCCAGCGGTTTCCCGGTAATGGCCATCCAGTTTTTACCATGCAATACGGGTTTTTGTGTTTGCTGTGCAAAACTGTTGACTGTAAAATTGAAACCAATTAAAAGTAAAATGAAGAGCCTTTTCATGTGTTTATTTTTATTATTTTTTAGCTACATTACCGACCGATCGGAAGGGGTATTTTCATGAAAATAGTCATCCCGTTTTATGTGTTAACTACCGTTCATGTACTTTCATGTGTTTATTTTTTTTAAAGATAGGGTAGAATTTTAAGCTGAACCATGACATTTGTTTTTACTAATTTATGAATACAGCTTAATTTGATTTTTTATTTCAGTTATCACTACATTTAAAGAAATCTATTTTATGACATTTGAATGGAAAGGAGTTTTCCCCGCACTTACTACAAAATTTACTGCTGAGGATGAATTGGATTTTTCTCTTTTTGAGAAAAATTTATATGCACAACTGGATGCCGGGGTTCATGGAATTGTTTTGGGAGGATCACTGGGCGAAGCCAGTGTATTGACAACCGGCGAAAAAAAAAGGCTTGTAAAGTTCGCCGTTGAGAAGGTGAATAATAAAATTCCGATTGTATTGAATATTGCCGAAGGCAGTACCAGAGAGGCATTGCAACAGGCCGTGTATGCAAAAACATGGGGAGCAGATGGACTGATGCTCCTGCCTCCGATGCGGTATAAATCTGATCATCGAGAAACAGTAACTTATTTTAAAACCATTGCCAATTCAACCGATCTGCCCATCATGATTTACAATAACCCCATGGACTATAAAATTGAAGTAACCTTGGATATGTTTGATGAATTGCTGGATTGCAAAAACATTCAGGCAGTGAAGGAAAGTACAAGAGATGTGACGAATGTAACCAGAATGAAAAACCGTTTTGGCGATCGGTATAAAATTCTTTGCGGTGTAGATACATTGGCCATGGAAGAATTGTGTTTGGGTGCCGATGGATGGGTAGCCGGATTGGTTTGTGCTTTTCCTAAAGAAACGGTTGCCATTTTTAATTTGGTAAATGCTGGAAAAATTGCCGAGGCAACAAAAATATACCGTTGGTTTATGCCTTTGCTGGAACTGGATATTCATCCCAAACTAGTCCAGTATATTAAACTGGCCGAAGCACAGGTTGGTTTGGGCAGCGAATATGTGAGAGCACCGAGATTGACTTTGGTTGGGAAAGAAAGAGAAGAAGTGTTGAAGATCATTCATGATGGAATTGCAGGAAGACCTGTTTTGAATTAAGAATTGATAATTAAGAGTTATGAGTTATAAAGATTTTAGTGTTGAAGAAATTGATGCCGTGATGCAAGAGGCTTGGAATGCTTTTCATGTGTACAGGAAAATGAGTTTGAAAAAACGTGCTGCATTTATGAAAGCCATTGCCATTGAATTGGAAAATTGCAATGATGCATTAATTCAAACAGCCATGTTTGAAACTAATTTACCTGAAGCCAGATTAAGAAACGAAAAAGGAAGAACCATTTTTCAGTTAAATAGTTATGCGGAAGCTTGTGAAAAAGGCGATTGGCTGGAAGCAAGAATTGATACGGCCATTCCGGACAAAGCACCACCCAAACCCGACATCCGAAAAATGTTGATTCCCCTGGGACCGGTGGTTGTTTTTGGAGCAAGCAATTTTCCATTTGCTTATTCAACCGCCGGTGGCGATACGGCCTGTGCATTGGCTGCCGGTTGCCCGGTTATTGTAAAAGCACATCCTGCTCATGCCAAAACTTCGGAGATGGTTGCCAATTTAATTTTAATAGCTGCTGAAAAAGCGAATATGCCAAAAGCTGTTTTTTCTCATGTGCATGCTGCTTCATTCGAAGTTGGCAAAGCATTGGTCATGCATCCATATACAAAAGCCGTTGGTTTTACCGGTTCGTTTACTGGTGGCAAGCAATTATTCGATTGGGCCAATCAACGCAAAGTACCCATTCCGGTTTTTGCAGAAATGGGAAGCATCAATCCGGTATTTTTAATGCCTGAAAAATTAAAAACTTCTGCTGCAGAAATTGCAAATCTTTATGCAGGTTCCATCACACTGGGTGTTGGTCAGTTTTGTACCAACCCCGGAATAATTATTGGAATTGAGAGTGAAGCACTGCAAACTTTTATTCATGATCTGGGTAAAGCAATAAAAAAAATAAACCCTGCTCCCATGTTGCATCCGGGCATTGTCAATGCCTACAAAAAAAATAAGGGCAACGCTTTGTTGCAGGAAGATGTGCACCTGGTGGCAGAATCAGATACAGATGTAAAGGAAAACGAAGGATTGCCAACCATTGCCACCACTACCGGACAGGCATTTTTAAACAACCCAGTTTTGCATCAGGAAGTATTTGGTCCTTATTCAATCATAATTCGATGTAAAGACATGAATGAAATGATAGCTGTTGCAAAAAACATGGAAGGTCAATTAACATCAACATTAATGGCAACCGATAATGACATCAAAGAAAATGATGAACTTATTGAAGCAGTTAAAAATATTTGTGGACGGTTTATTCTCAACAGTGTACCAACCGGAGTAGAAGTTTGTTTAAGTATGCATCATGGAGGGCCATTTCCTGCTACAACCGATTCAAGATTTACTTCTGTTGGCGCCGATGCTATTAAAAGATTTGCAAGGCCCATTGCTTTTCAAAATTGGAGTAATGACTTATTGCCGGATGAGTTGAAAGATGAAAATTCGTTGAATATATTGCGAACCGTTAATAACCTGCAAACCAAAGAAAATATAAATGCATGATAAAATCTACCGGAATTTTTCTGATACTCTTTTTTTTAATGTTCAAAGTTTTTGCACAAACTGAGAAGTCATCAAAATCAACCAACATCGATACACTTTTAAAAGCTATCATAAGTTTTCAAAACCTTGAGCGTAAACATGACAGTGTATTGGGGCATCCACTTGGATCTAATTTTGAGTCTGATTTTTTAAGGCGTTATAATTTTTATGATTCAATAAACAGGGAAATAGAGCATATTGCAAAAAACGATTTTTCATTTGATGAAAAGATAAATCTTGAACTGTTGCAGTTCAGCATTGAAGAAAATATTTATGGATATCGGTACAAGGCATATCTGAACCCAATACTTTCGGATGAAGGATTTCATACAGGCATTGCAAGAATGGGGTCAAGTATTTTGTCATCAAAAAATGAATTTGAAGCATATATCAGGAAGCTGAAAGATGTTCCAAGATTTGTTGAGGAACATCTTGCCTTAATGCGTACAGGGTTGAAGTTGGGAATTAGTCAACCCAAGGTTATTTTAAAAAACTATGAAACGACTTACGAACAACATATCGTTGCTGATGCTGAAAAGAGTGTTTTCTGGAAACCGTTTCTGAACCGCCCTGCAGGAACAAGCGATGAGGAATGGAAAAGGATCTCTAATGAAGGGAAGGATGCAATCATGAAATATGCTGTAACAGGATTCAAGAACATAAAAGTTTTTTTTGACAAGGAGTATCTTCCCCAGACACGAACAAGCATTGGTGTTTCCAATTTCCCCAATGGGCTGGATTATTATAAGGAGCTGGTTCATCATTATACAACAACCAATATTTCTTATGATGAAATTTATGAACTCGGTTTGACAGAAGTGTCAAGAATAAAACAAGAAATGCTTGAAGTGATTAAGGAAGTGAAATTCAATGGCAACCTAAAGGAGTTCATTGAATACTTGCGAACTGATCCGAAATTTTATGCCACCACGGAAGAGCAATTATTAAAAGAAGCCTCATATATTGCAAAGAAGGCCGATGGAAAATTACCACAGTTCTTTGGAAAACTTCCACGACAGCCTTACAGTGTAGAGCCTGTCCCTGCTCATCTTGCGCCTACTTACACAGCGGGCAGATATATGAAAGCATCTATAAAAAGCAAGAGGGCTGGTCATTATTTGGTAAACACTTACGATCTTAAAAGTCGACCCTTGTATACACTTGAAGCATTAACCATACATGAAGCAATGCCCGGTCATCATTTGCAGAGTGCATTGACTCAGGAATTAGAAAGCCTTCCACAATTCAGAAAAGAATTATACGTGAATGCCTTTGGTGAGGGCTGGGGCTTGTATTGTGAATACCTGGGCACGGAGATGGGTTTTTATAAAGATCCTTATTCTCGTTTTGGGAAACTGACCTATGAAATGTGGCGTGCCTGCAGGTTGGTAATCGATGTAGGTCTTCATGCTAAAGGTTGGAGTAGAGAACAGTCTGTAGCATATCTTTCTGAGAATACGGCGCTGTCATTACACGAAGTGAATACAGAAATTAACCGTTATATTTCATGGCCGGGGCAAGCGTTGGCTTATAAGATCGGCGAATTAAAAATTAAAGAGTTGAGAAAAAGAGCTGAAGAAAAACTAAAAAATAAGTTTGATATACGGGAGTTTCATGATCTTATTCTTTCAAGAGGTGCACTAACATTGAAATTGCTTGAAGAATTGGTTGATCGCTATATTGCCTCTAAATAAAAATTTAGGATAAACTCATCGATACCTGCTGTTCGTCACTTTTAAATTCTACCAAAACAAAATAACCAACCACTGCAATTGAAATGATGAAATAAGTAATCAATACATAGTTCATCCAGGGTATAAACTGGTTTGCTCCAAACCAATCTCCCAGATAATATATAAGTGCTATACCCATAATGCTTTTAAGAGATTCCCATAAAAGGGTATTTTCATTCCGGTCCATCAGTTCGGTATATGCGTAAACAAATAGGAATACAAAAGCTCCGTAAATAAACATGCCCGGACTTCCTATTTCAGCAATATTTCCAAACAGGTAACTGATAAAACCTAACAATAGAACCATCTGTGTCAATGACCATACCAGCATTCCTTTTGAATATTTCGGATTATATTTTTCAAAATCATATGGGTTATCAATTTTGAATACCGGATATTTTTCTTCCACATCTGCCGGACGCCATCCGGTAGGCATAAACCAGATTCTCATTTTATCCCACACACTATTTGCTCTCCATGCATCTTTGATCAGCAACCACATGTGCTGAAAATTTATTTTGATGGGGTTCCATGTACTCACCGGCCTGGTAATTCCATAAACGCAGGGTACTTCATCCAGCTCTTCCTGAAAAGTTCCGAATAATTTATCCCAGAAAATAAATATTTGCGAAAGGTTTTTATCGAGGTATTCTTTATTGATGGCATGATGCACTCGGTGATGAGAGGGAGTTACAATGATTTTTTCCAAAATTCCCATTTTACCGATATGCCTGGTGTGATACCAGAACTGTGCAAATAAATGCAAAGGTGCAAGTATAGCTATAACTTGCAATGGTACACCCAACAAGGCTGCAGGTAACAATAAAAATGTAAACAGACTTACAAAGGATGAAATACTTTGCCGCAAGGCGCAGGCCAGATTGAATTCTTCGCTGCTGTGATGAATGATATGACGGTTCCAGAAATAGTTGATGTGGTGGCTCCAGCGATGAACCCAGTAACCCTGAAAATCGATTACGAAGAATGCGATTATATAAGTAAGTACCGTGTTTTTAATTTCAATGATGGCCAGGTGTTCTACCATCCAACTATAACTTAAAATACCGATGCTCAATTTCAAGACATCCTTTGTGGCATTCGTAACCCCGGAACTGAGACTGCTGATCATGTCCATTAAACGGACTGTATCATTCCCTTTATACCAGCCATACCATTTTTCAAATAATACCAGAATCAAAAAGGCTGGCATCACAAAAAGTAAAATCTTTCCGTACTGTTCCATAATTTAATAATTCTTTTTCGTACCTATACAAAGTTAAACATATACTTAAGTAAACAAACGAACTGAAAGCATTTAAATTAATTTCTTACTAAATACAGATTATGAAAAATATTTTGATCCTGATGATTCTGTTCAGTTCAAATATATACTGCCAAACAGTAATTAAAGACTGGCAATTAGGCCCGTTTGTAAAACCCGCCACTAACCCTGTTATGAAGGCAGATTCTACCTATCTTTTTAATTGTCCTGTAAAAAAAGAGCTGGTGCAGTGGCAAAAAGCTGATGTGTTTAACCCGGCAGCAATTGTTAGAAATAACAAAGTGTATGTGTTGTTCAGGGCAGAAGATGTACCCGGTGTTGGTATAGGAATGCGTACGTCAAGAATCGGCATTGCTGTAAGTGAAGATGGTATTCATTTTAAAAAAACCCGGGAACCGGTATTATATCCCGATAGCAGTAAATTTATAAAATATGATTATCCCGGCGGTTGCGAAGACCCAAGAATTGTTGAAACAGAAAAAGGAAATTATGTTTTACTCTACACCAGCTGGAACCGGGATGTGGCAAGGCTGAGTGTTGCCACCTCTACAAATTTATTTAACTGGGAAAAACAAGGCCCTGCATTTTTAAAAGCATATAATGGAAAGTTTTTAAATACCTGGAGCAAATCGGGATCGGTTGTTACAAAACAAAAAAACGGAAAATTTATTGCTGCAAAAATTAATGGCAAGTACTGGATGTATTGGGGAGAAGGGCCTGTATATTTAGCAACATCAACCGATTTAATTAACTGGGTGCCGGTAACAGATTCAAAGTATGAATTGGTACCAATACTTACTGCAAGAAAAAAAATGTTCGACAGCCATATAGTAGAACCCGGTCCTCCGGCAATACTTACCAATAAAGGAATTGTTTTATTATACAATGGTAAGAATGCAGAAAATGAAGATGCTGACCCGTTATTGGCTAAAGGAATTTATTGCGGCGGTCAGGCTCTGTTTGATGCAGGGCATCCTGAAAAATTATTAGACAGGTGCAGTACTTATTTTATTAAACCAGATCTGCCACATGAAATAAAAGGCCAGTACACTTCGGGCACAACTTTTATTGAAGGATTAGTGTTTTTTAAAAACCAATATTTTTTATATTACGGTACTGCCGACAGCATGGTAGGTGTTGCCGTAAAAAAATAGCTATCAATCATAACTCCTGGAGGGTTTGGAACCCTCCAGGAGTTTGAATGAAAATTTGCAAAATAAAAATGAAATATACATTCAGTTGCATTGATGCCCACACCTGCGGTAATCCAGTTCGCCTGGTAAAAGAAGGCGGGCCAATTCTTATTGGAAATAATATGAGTGAAAAGCGCCAGCATTTTTTAAAAGAATATGACTGGATAAGAACTGGTTTGATGTTCGAACCACGTGGACATGATATGATGAGTGGAAGTATTTTGTATCCGCCGCATGATCCAGAGAATGATACAGCCGTATTATTTATTGAAACAAGTGGATGCCTGCCCATGTGCGGACATGGGACTATTGGAACGATCACCATTGCAATAGAAGAAGGATTGATAAAACCAAAAATTCCCGGCATGGTAAGAATGGAAACACCGGCAGGGCTTGTACTTATTAATTATCTACAGGAAGATGGTAAGGTTGAAAGTGTAAAAACTTACCAATGTGCCATCCTTTCTTCATTCAACTGAATTAACAGCTTATTGCCCGGAGTTGGGTGAACTGGTATTTGATGTTTCTTACGGGGGCAATTTTTATGCTATCGTTGATGTGCAGAATAATTTCGAAGGGATGGAATATTACTCCTCTGATAAACTTATTGCATGGTCAAGAGAATTGCGAAAAAATATTAATGCCGAATATGAATTTATTCATCCGGAAGATGCAACGATAAACGGATGCTCTCATATTTTATGGACGGGTGCAGTGTTAGATAAAACTTCGACAGCAAGAAATGCAGTATTCTATGGAGATAAAG
>JAYWEL010000043.1:0-5681 GCA_043779285.1 Chitinophagaceae bacterium
GATATACGAACCGGCGATGATGCAGCGGCAGCCAGATATATCGAAGCCCGATTAAGTAAGTTTGCGTTGGAAGTGGCATTCAATGCAAAAACAACGGAGTGGTCATTAAGTTATGATGGAAGAAAAAATGAGCCCGTCAATCTTCCCATGAAATTTCCTTTATTGCTTGCTCAAGGTGCCGAAGGAATTGCGGTTGGCCTTTCTACTAAAATATTACCCCATAATTTCTGCGAAATTATTGATGCTGCCATTCGACATTTACGAGGAAAGAAATTTGAATTATTTCCCGATTTTCAAACCGGGGGAATGATTGATACAGCGGATTATAACCAGGGCAAAAGAGGAGGAAGGGTTAAGGTAAGAGCTCATATCGAAGAGTTGGATAAAAAAACATTGTTGATAAAAAGTGTACCCTATGGCGTTACTACCAGCCAACTGATTGATTCCATCGTTAAAGCCAATGACCAGGGGAAAGTAAAGGTTAAAAAAGTAACCGATAATACAGCAGCAATCGTCGAGATTCAGGTAGACCTTGCGCCGGGCATCTCTTCTGATATTACCATTGATGCATTATATAAATTCACCGATTGCGAAGTATCCATTTCTCCCAATGCCTGTGTGATTGCAGAATCTAAACCACAATTTTTAAGTGTACAGGAACTACTTACCATTTCTGTCGATCTGACCAAGGATCTTTTAGAAAAAGAATTACAGATTAAACTGGCCGAGCTGAATGAGAAATGGCATTATACTTCATTAGAAAAAATATTTTTCGAAGAAAAAATTTATAAAGAATTAGAAAAGAAACACGAAACATGGGAAACCGTATTACAGGCCATTGATAAGGGTTTCGATGCGTATAAGAAACAATTGAAAAGAGAAATTACCAGGGATGACCTGGTAAAATTGACCGAAAAACCGGTTCGCAGAATTTACAAACTGGATATCGATGAATTGAATGAACAGATAAAAGGATTGGAAGATGAAATAAAGTTGGTTAAAAACGACCTTAATAATCTGGTTGAATATTCCATTAACTATTTTGGAAACCTGTTGAAGAAATATGGCAAAGGACGTGAACGTAAAACAGAAATAAAACAATTTGAAGTAATAGAAGCCAAACAATTACTGATTGCAAATACAAAACTTTATGTAAACAAAGAAGAAGGATTTATTGGTACTTCGTTGAAAAAAGATGAGCTTTTGTTTGAGTGTTCCGACCTTGATGATATCATTGTATTTACCAAAAGCGGGATAATGAAAGTAACCAAAGTTTCAGACAAAACATTTATTGGTAAGGACATTATTCATGCAGCCATTTTCGATAAGAATGATGACCGTACTACCTACAACATGGTTTATGTAGATGGTAAATCAGGAATCAGTTTTGCAAAACGTTTTAATGTAACCAGCATTACCCGTGATAAGGACTATGATCTGACCAAAGGAGCTGATAAATCAAGAGTACATTATTTTTCTGTTAATCCGAATGGTGAAGCAGAAGTAGTGAAGATTATACTCACTCCCGGAAGTAAAGCCCGAATAAAAGAATTTGATTTTTATTTTGAGGAACTGGCCATCAAAGGGCGGGGAAGTATGGGTAACCAGGTTTCTAAACATGCGGTGAAGTCAGTTAAATTTAAAGAGGCAGGAAGGGCAACTTTGGCGGGTAAAAAAATGTGGTACGATGAAAAGTTTGGCCGGTTGAATACAGACGGGAAGGGAATTTACCTGAGTATTTTTGAACCCGATGACCGCTTACTCATCATTTATAAAGATGGCAATTATGAAATTACCGACCAGGAACTGACCCAGCGAATTGATGCGGAAACCATTGTTATGATTGAGAAGTTTGATCCGGAAAAAATTATAACAGCAGTATATCTGGATAATGATAAAAAACAATTCAATGTCAAACGTTTCCAAATTGAGACAAGTACATTAAAAAATAAATTCTTTTTCATCAAAGAAGGGAAAGACAATTATGTAGCTGCATCAACCACACAGGATGAACCTGTATTAATGGTGCAGGAAGGAAGGGGAGCACAGATGCGAAAAGGGAAAATGAAGATTACCAAAATTGTAGAAGTGATGGGTTGGAAAGCAGTAGGAAACAGGCTTCTTGATTTCAGTAAATCGGTAGAAATGGCGTGGGAGGAAAAGAAAGAAGAAAATCCGCAACAGGAATTATTTGATTAAAATTTCTGCCAGGTCGGTGTCTCACCGACCTGAATTAAAAATTTAACCTGGGAATTGATGGTCATTTATTTCAGATTTTTTTCGTTTCTGTTCAGAAAAAAAAATGAATCATTTGAAATACTGTTTGTTCGGTGAGACACCGACCATGGGAAGAGAACAAATTTGAATACATATTACAATTTCATACTGAAATGACTAATTAATATAAAACACTAAATGCACAGTTTAAGGCTTTTCTGTTTCCAGGAAAATCTTTCTTAGTTACTTTTTCCCAAGGTTTCGTCATAAACCTTCTCCATGTATATTCTGTATCATACTCAAAAGTATATCCTAGCTGAGAATCTCGGTATTCATTTCTTGTTGGATTAATCTTGTTATTGTGATAAATACCCACCCACTCAATACCAAGGTATAATCCATCGGCTGGTAATAAAATATTAAACTTATTTAAGTCAACAGAATATTTTAAAGTGGGATTTGAATAAATAAATTCAACAATTTCAGATTTCGTAAGTTCTTCACCAGGGCTGTTATTTAAATTTTTGTATAAATGTATTTTAACTACCAATGGCCATAAAGATTTATTTTTTACTAAAAATGAAACACCCTTTATTATAGAATATTTTACTTTATTAGGATTAGATATGAGGACAGCAAATTGAACTCCTGAACCCGAGCTAATAAAATTAATTTTCTTTGAATTTACATACCCAATTTGTCTTGAATTACTTAAGTTAAAATCTTTATTAGTTATAATAACTTCAGGCAACAAGATATCTCTGTTTTCAAGAAAAAGAGTATCACTAAAAGCTCCAAATTTAGCGAATACAATATACAGGTCATGGTGACCAATATAACTAATGATCAATGTATCAATTAAATTTGAGTTTGATAATTCAAAAAAACCGTATTTGTTCGTATATGTTCCTATGTTGTTTTTTTTGAAAAAGACATTTGCAAATTCTAATGGTTCTCCAGTTGATTTTGAATATACAAATCCATTTACGACTGAACCCTGAGAATATAGATTATTAAGGATCATTAATAATATTATTAATGATAGTATTATTTTTTTCATACAAAAAAAAGTAACGACCTTTCAAAAGTATTCATAGGGCATTCCCTATGAATACTTTTGAAAGGAATGGTTTTTATTGAGGTATTTGGGGACTTCCTAAACAACCATAATCCCAATCTGCATAGGTTGGCCTATAATCAACTTTAATCCAAAATACAAAATAGTCCTCATGGCATGTTTTCCAGCAAGATGAACTCGTAGTACAATGCTTATCACCCCATCCCCAAAATAGCCCACCCTCAATTTTCTCCATTTGTGAAATTGATAATTTTTTCATGCTTAAAAAATTTAAATTTAATAAATAGTACTCTTTTTTATCCAGGTTCGTAACATCTCCTGCATTCAATGGCTATTGAATACTGTAAATTCAAACTTCCGCATCAAGATGCCAAACTTTATCCCATTGATAAAGTCAATACCACTAAAGGGGTATAGTCTTTGTTATTAAATTCACTTTCTTTGAGCAACCATTTAACTGCCACTATGTTTTCCAGTGATGAAATCAGACTACTGCGTTATTCCCGGCAAACGAAACAAGAATTAATATCGAAAAAGATGGGCATTCCCAAACAATGACCATGAGAATAAAGTAATAAACTGGAAAGCTGTTGGTAGCAGACTTCTCGACTTCAGTAAATCAGTAGAAATGCATTGGGAAGAAAAGAAAGAAGAAAATCCACAACAGGAATTATTTGATTAAGAAAGTTATGAAACCAAATCATTCCAATACTCGCTGTACAGATTTTTAGTTTTTAGCAAATGTTCATGGGAACCTTGTGCTGTTAAAGTCCCTTTTCCCATTATATAAATTCGGTCGCAAAAGGTTTTGAGAACATGTAACCTGTGAGTTATAAAAATAATGGCTGTTTTGCTTTTAAGTTGCTGTAATAATTGTAAAATAAATTGTTCTGATTCTCTGTCCATAGCAGCAGTTGCTTCATCCAAAATAAGTAATTGAGGTTGCTGATATAATGCTCTTGCCAAAGCGATAATTTGTTTTTGTCCACCAGACAGATTGATTCCTTCTTCCCCAACAATAGTCATATACGATTGTGGTAGTCTATCGATGAATTTTAAAAATCCTGATTGGTTTAAAAATTGCAATACAGTCTCTGACTTATTGCCAGCATCTTCAAAAGCTATATTCTCCAAAACTGTACCGTTGAAAACATGTATATGCTGAGGAACTACATTTACAATTTTCCTCCACGCAGAGGTTGAAATATCCGCTAATAATTTATTTTCATTTACCAATATACTTCCTGATTCCGGCAGGTAGTTCTTTAGCAATAATTGTGTGAGTGTAGATTTCCCACAACCATTCTCTCCCATAATTGCAACAATTTCACCTTTGCTTACTTCAAAGGATATGTTACTAATAATAGAAGGGCGGCCGGGAAATCGAAAACTGATGTTCTCTCCTCTAAAAGTTGTCAATACCCTAATGTCGTTTCCGGTATTATCATCCTCTTGATTCATTCCAGTAAATTCAAACATCCTGTCAAATGCAATTTTAGCCTCGCTGATGGGGATTGAAATCATGGCAAGATTAGCAATACTTGGCAACAACGAACCACACATGCTTAGTATAGCTATTAATTCACCGGTTCTTAAATGATTATTCAAAACTTCGTAACTGTTGAATAATAATATACCAATCAAGAAAATAATTCCAAAGCTGTTTGCAAAAAAGGAAAGCCGTAACTGAATTTTGCCGAGCGAAAAAATATTTTCCTGATAATTCTTGTAAATAGATTTATTTGTTGCGGCAAACTGCTCTTGCTTATCGCTATTTTTTATAACATCAATACCTTGTAGGGTTGAAATATAGTTGGCTTCTGTCACCGCATAACTGCTCATGATAGAACGCTGCCCTGCTGCAATTTTCTTATTGTGCAGGTAAAGGAGAATATAAAATACAGGTATAGCAATTATACAAGCAACTCCTGCTTTTGCAGAATATGAAAAGACGACTGCCGTAGAAACCACTGCCACTAAAACATCAATAATTACACTGCCAGCCAATTGACTGATTACACGTTGTATCCTTGCAGTATCATTAAGCCTTGCTGTAAGCTCCCCGATTTTCCGGGTATCAAAAAAAGATTTAGGCAGCTTTAATAAATGAGAATAAAACGAACCAGCAATTCGTATATTGAAATCTTTTGACTGCCGGAATAAAAAATATTGCCTGAGTACAGAAAGACCTTCTTTGATAAAGAGCATCAAAAAAACAAGGACAATGCCCGCATTAAGTTTTAGGAAATCTTTATCAGGTAAAATATTATCAATTAGCTTTTGTGAAAATATTGCCATGGCCAATCCGAAAGCAGCTATTAGGATACCTATTAACGCTGCAATCAATAAGATATGAACAACTTGTTGCAACAGATCTTTTATCCAT
>JAYWEL010000044.1:0-13542 GCA_043779285.1 Chitinophagaceae bacterium
ACTTTTATAGTACTCCATAAAACACACAAAAATTTTGGTACTATACGGCACTACATAAAAAAAGAGGCTGCCCTAAAATTTTGTTTTAAGACAGCCTCAATGTCCTGAAGGCTATGCCTTAATTTTGTGGGCATGGGAAATAGTAAATACAAGAAACTATCACATGTTGTATATAAATGTGATTACCATATAGTATGGACACCAAAATATCGGTTTCGGATTTTGTTTGGCGAAGTGAAATCTTTGGTCGAAAATGATATACGAATGTTATGTCAATGGAAAGGCGGTGAAATTGAGGAATTAAATGTGCAACCTGACCATGTTCATATAGTAGTTTCTATTCCTCCCAAGGTATCCGTATCTGTGTTAATGGGAGTACTGAAGGATAAGTTGGCGATCAAGCTGTTTAAAACGTATCCGAAACTAAAACAGAAGCCATACTGGGGCAACCATTTTTGGTCAAGGGGATATTTTGTGAATACAGTAGGGATAGATGAGGAAATGATAAAAAGATATGTCAAGTATCAGGAAAGGGAAGATAAAAAAGAGGAAAACCAAACTCGGGATTTTGATTTGTTTTCACCACCATCGGAGTCTTAAAGAGGGCTTTGCCCGATGTATTTCAACCCACCTTCTAAGAAGGTAGTTGTTGAGTCATAACGGATTATCCTCAACCTTCTTTTGATTGTTCCAAATCTGTGAATTTTATAACTTATAATCAATGTTATGTAATACTTAAGGCATTTAGAGAAGCAACTTTGAGAAACGAAATTCATTCACAAATAAAATAGTCAATAATTATTTTCAAATTCTTAAAAAGTTCATTCAAAAATGTTGATCTGTATTGATTTATTTCTAAAAAGATTTACTGAATCGGCTTATTCAAAAAATTGAAATCAGGTAAATAAAAAAACAAATTTTAAAAATGGCTCATTAGTTATAGCAATTACAAAACATAATTGTCTAAATTTACCTTCTAAAAATGAGTACTATGATAAAAATGCAAGTAATTGGAAATTTGGGTAAAGACTGTGTAGTAAACACAGTAAATGGTAAAAATGTAATCAACTTCACCGTTGCACATACCGAAAAGTATCGTGACAGCCAAGGCAATAATCAGGAAAAAACAACCTGGGTTGATTGCGCCTATTGGACAGACCGGACTGCTTTGGCTCCCTATCTGACTAAAGGAAAACAGGTTTTTGTGGAAGGAACACCCGAAGCAAGAGCATTTCAACGAAATGATGGAACTCCCGGATCCTCTCTTTCACTGCGTATCCGCGATGTACAATTATTAGGTGGCAAAGGCGAAGGCAGCTCTCAATCAATGGGTGAAAATGATTCAACACCTGAAACATCAAACGCAACCTCATCGGGCAGTTTTTCAGAATCTGCAGATGACCTTCCATTCTAATAAGAAAAATTTTATATAAATTAATGAACTGCCTCCGATACCGGGGGCAGTTTTGTAAAATAGTTTATCGTTATTTTGTAGCATGTCAGAAAATGTTTTTACTTATCAGCAATTATTTGATTTTTCTAAAAAAATATTAATAAAATTAGGGAGCAGCGATGCGAATGCAGAAATAGCTACCAGGGTTTTATTATCAGCCGATCTTCGGGGAATCGATTCACATGGAGTTGCAAGGTTAAGTGGTTATGTTCGATTATGGGAAGCAAAAAGAGTGAATGTAAATCCTGAAATGAAAATCATTCATGAGACCCCATCAACCGCTGTGGTGGATGGTGATAGCGGATTGGGGTTGGTTGTTGCTCCTTTTGCAATGAAAATCGCTATTGAAAAAGCAAAAAATGTAGGAACCGGTTGGGTTAGTGTACAAAACAGTAACCACTATGGTATTGCAGGCTATCATTCCATGATGGCTCTGGAGCATGATATGATTGGTATTTCTATGACGAATGCCAGTCCATTGGTTGCACCTACTTTTTCTACTGAACGGTTATTGGGAACAAATCCAATATGTGTGGCCATACCTGCGGGGGTTGAGCCAGCATTTGTGTTGGATATGGCTACCACTACTGCGGCAAATGGAAAACTGGAAATGTTGCAACGAAAAAATGGAGTAGCTCCATTAGGTTGGATTCAAGATAAGGAAGGTAAGTTGTCGACCGATCCCCATGAATTAAAGGCCGGAGGTGCTTTATTGCCATTGGGTGGCGATAAGGAACACGGTAGCCATAAAGGTTATGGGTTGGGAGCCGTTGTTGATATATTTTCAGCTGTGCTCAGTGGTGCAAATTATGGCCCCTGGGTGCCACCTTTTCCAGCGTATATCCCCATGCCAACTGAAATGCCGGGTAATGGAATAGGCCATTTTTTCGGCGCTATGCGAATTGATGCGTTTAGGCCGGCAGCCGATTTTAAAAAACATATGGATAACTGGATCAACCGATTCAGGAATGCAAAAACAGTTGTTGGTCATGAGAAAGTCATCATTCCCGGAGACCCTGAAAGAGAAATGGAATCTATCCGTATGAAAGAAGGTATTCCGCTTTTAAAACCGGTGGTTGAAGATTTGAAATTCCTGGCCGATAAATTTGATGTTGAATTTAATTAACATTCAAGAGTAAATATCTCCTCAAAATTTTAAGGAATTATCTGTTTACAAAAATTAACTGCACAGGATTATCTTTGCAACTCAAATAAAATTAACCGTTAAATAATGGTTGGAGGCAGATTATGAAAGTAATGAAGTTTGGAGGCACTTCGGTTGGGAAGCCTGAAAGAATGAAGCAGGTAGTTGATTTGATTAACCTGGATGAGAATCAGAAGATTGTTGTTTTAAGTGCATTAAGCGGTACAACCAATTCGTTGGTTGAAATATGTGAGTCTATTTTGAATGGGGATAGAGAACAGGCAAAACAGCAAATCAATAAACTGGAGGAGATCTACCATCAGTTTATTAAGGAATTATATTCTACTGATGCTGCTTTAAAAAATGGTAAAGCAATCATTACCGAGCATTTTGAATTCCTGAATATCATTTTAAAAATATCATTTAACGAAGCATTAAACAAGGATGTGCTGGCACAGGGCGAATTGCTTTCAACTAAACTTTTCTGCGAATACCTGGCTGAACAAAATGCAGCATATGTGTTGATTCCGGCATTGGATTTCATGACCATTGATATAAATAATGAACCGCAGATCGGTAATATAAAAGTGAAGTTGAGTCAGTTGTTGAAACAGCATCCGGACAAAACAATTTTTGTAACACAGGGTTTCATATGCCGCAATGCAAAAGGTGAAGTAGATAATTTAAAAAGAGGGGGTAGCGATTATTCGGCTTCGCTGATTGCTGCTGCAATTAATGCAAGTGCCTGTGAAATATGGACAGACATTGATGGCATGCATAATAATGACCCAAGGGTTGTTTCTAAAACGGTGCCTATTGAACAATTAAGTTTTGATGAGGCGGCCGAATTAGCCTATTTCGGAGCGAAGATTTTGCATCCCGCATCTATCTGGCCTGCACAGCAATATAATATTCCGGTTAAGTTACTCAATACCATGCAGCCGGATGCTAAGGGAACATTGATTACCGAAAAAGCTGCATCGGTAGGTGTAAAGGCGGTTGCAGCCAAAGATAATATCATTGCCATTTCTATAAAAAGCAGCCGGATGTTGCTGGCTTATGGGTTTTTGAGAAAAATATTTGAAGTGTTTGAAAAGTATCGTACGCCCATTGATATGATCACAACTTCAGAAGTAGCCGTTTCTTTGACCATTGATAGTCCGGATAATTTAAAAGAAATTATTGATGAATTGAAAACTTATGGAACGGTGGAAGTAGATGAAGGTCAAACCATCATTTCGGTGGTAGGAAATGAAATTGCATTGACAGAGAATATCATCAAAAAATTATTCGAATCGATTATGAACGTACCCGTCAGAATGGTTTCATACGGCGGCAGCAAACATAATATTTCTTTACTCGTTCCTGCGGCGTATAAAAAACAAATTTTGCAACAATTGAATAAGGGAATGTTCGGATTGGATTAATGGTCTGTTAACCGAAATAAAAAAGAGCCCTGATAGCAGGGCTCTTAAAGTATGTAGAATGATTCATTTAGATAATCAACATGGCATCTCCGTAACTGAAGAAACGGTATTTATCCTTGATTGCTTTTTTATACGCTTCCATCGCCAAATCATATCCGGCAAATGCACAAGCCATGATCAATAAACTGGTTTTTGGTAAATGAAAGTTTGTAACCAGTGAATCAGCTATATTAAAATTGTATGGCGGGTGAATAAACGTATTTGTCCAGCCTTCTGAAGGTTTCAACATTTTATTTGCGGTAAAAGAAGATTCCAATGTACGCATCGTAGTGGTTCCAATAGAACAGATACGGGTTTTATTTTCTTTTGCCTTGTTTACAATGCTGCAAGCCGTTTCATCGATATGATAATATTCTGCATCCATTTTATGCTTGCTCAGGTCTTCTACTTCAATTGGTCTGAAAGTTCCTAAACCGGTATGTAATGTAACTTCTGCAAAACGGATTCCCTGAATTTCCAATCGCTTTATCAATTCTCGGCTAAAGTGTAAACCGGCAGTTGGGGCTGCCACTGCACCTTCATGTTTTGCATAAACAGTCTGGAAACGTTCTTTATCATCTTCATCCGGCTTACGTTTGATATATTTTGGTAAAGGCGTTTCTCCCAATCTGTCTAAAACGCTTCTGAAATCTTCTTCAGTTCCTTCCCATAAAAAACGGATCGTACGTCCACGGCTGGTTGTATTGTCAATTACTTCGGCAATCAGGTCTTCGTTTTCACCAAAATATAATTTATTGCCAACACGTATTTTACGGGCAGGATCAACAATTACATCCCAAAGCCTGTTTGTTTTGTTTAATTCACGCAGCAGAAAAACTTCAATTTTTGCACCGGTTTTTTCTTTTCTTCCATACATTCTTGCGGGAAATACTTTGGTGTTGTTTACAACAAATACGTCTTTGTCGTCAAAATACTCCATAATGTCACGGAAGGTGCGGTTCTCAATCTGTCCGGTATGGCGATGAACAACCATTAACCTGGAATCTTCTCGTTTTTTCGAAGGGTGCTGTGCAATTAAATTAAGTGGAAGATCGAACTTAAACTGGGATAGTTTCATTGAAGAGGTGTTTAATATTTAGCAGCCTCATGAGCAAACCTGTAGCAATAACAGGAGAAATTCTTGAATCAATCCCCGGTCTTACGGCACTGGGTCTGAGCATGAATATGACTGGTTTCAAAGTCGGCAAAGCTAATGTTTTTTAATAAAACAGCCTTTTCTTTTTCTATTTCGGATAAAAAAAGGCTAATTGCAAGGCTTTTCGCTTATCATCACGTAATTCGATGTGGAAGGCGTGGGACGGTAGATCAAACATACTGCACAGTCAGGATATTTTGGATTTTTTACAAAATAGAAATAAAATTCATCCAATTCTTTGATAGAATCCGGAAAAATGCAAACATTTTTAACAGTGAATACATTTTCATGTACCAGATTAGTCATCGGGTCGGTCCATTTGCTTTCAACCTTTGAAGGGTCGTAAGATCCGTTGATGATTTTTACGATCAGATTCTTACATGGGCCACTTACTATAAGTTTCCCTTTTAAACAATCAGAATCGGGAATATTCAACTGGTCTTTTGAACATTGAAAAGAAAGAATACTAATACTAAGTAGAAGGATAAATAAAATCCGCATATTGTTTTTCTTTAATGACAAAGGGAAAAAGAAAAAGGTTGCTTAGAATCTTAAATGTCTTACTGTAAGCCCGTCATTAATCAATTGCTTCAGCGAGTCGATACCAACCTGCAAATGTTTTTCAACAAAATTTGCGGTAACTTTTTTATCGCTTGCGGCAGTTTTAACACCATCCGGTGTCATAGGTTGATCACTCACTAATAAAAGAGCACCTGTCGGTATTTTATTATAAAATCCAACCATGAATATGGTTGCTGTTTCCATATCAACTGCATAAGCTCTTATTTCTTGCAGGTATTGTTTAAAGGTTTCATCGTGTTCCCAAACTCTGCGATTGGTTGTATACACTGTGCCGGTCCAGTAATCAACCCCCGAATCACGGATAGTTGTTGAAATAGCTTTTTGTAAAGCAAAAGCAGGCAATGCCGGAACTTCTTTCGGGAAATAATCGTCAGATGTTCCTTCACCTCGAATAGCGGCAATAGGGAGAATAAGATCACCAAGATTATTTCTTTTTTTCAAACCGCCACATTTACCCAAAAAAAGAACAGCCTTGGGTTGTATTGCTATCAATAAATCCATGACTGTGGCAGCCGTCGGACTTCCCATTCCAAAATTAATAATGGTAATGCCATTAGCGGTTGCACATTGCATAGGTTTATCTTCTCCCATCACTTTCACTTTATGCATTTTTGCAAACAAGTGAACATAGTTCGAAAAATTGGTCAATAAAATATACTGTCCAAATTTGCTAAGTTTTTCACCCGTATAGCGGGGCAACCAATCCTTTACAATCTCTTCTTTTGTTTTCATAATTTGCTTTTCAGTGTCTGTAAAATTAATAATTTACTTTTGATCAATGATTTTTATTAATTATCCCGAACCCGATTTTCGTTTTAAAAAAGAGGCTGGTAAGGAGTTTATATTTGATAAAATCCGAAAACAATGGATTCAGATAACGGAAGAGGAATGGGTTAGGCAAAATTTTATCCATTATCTGCTGGCAGAAAAAAAATATCCTTCTTCATTAATTGCTGTTGAAAAGGAAATCAGGTTGGGAGAACTTTCCAAGCGGTTTGATGTGTTGATTTATGATAGTGATCATAAACCCTGGATGCTGATAGAGTGTAAAGCTCCTGAAATAAAACTGGATGAAAAAGTGTTGGAACAAGTACTTCGATATAATATCAGCATCCCCTGTGAGTATCTTGTAATAACAAATGGGAATCATACGTTTTGCTGGAAAATGTTAGATGGGAAATCTTCTTTATTAAATTATTTACCGGAATGGGCATAAAAAAACCTACTTAAATCAGTAGGTTTTTTTACAAAATAAAATCTTCTTATGGAAAAATTCCAAGTTCTGCATAACTAGTGCCAACTTTGTTGATTGCCACAACATAAGCGGCTGTACGCATGTCAGGAATCTGTGGGTTTTTTCTCCAAACATCCATGATTTCATGTGTAGAGCTAATCATTGTTTCCTCTAATCCGCTATACACTAAATCAATTTCATCGGGTCCGTGTAAGATAAACTCACGGGAACTGTCTGTTACTTTCTTTGCAGTCAATTCTTCCAACTGTGTTAATATCTGGCTGTTCAGGTTTTCAGTAAATCGTTTTTCCATACGGCCATAACGAACGTGGCTTAAGTTTTTCAACCACTCGAAATAAGAAACAGTTACACCACCTGCATTCAGATACATGTCTGGAACTACGATAGCACCTTTCTTAATTAATATTTCATCTGCCTCCGGCGTTAAAGGTCCGTTTGCAGCTTCACCAATAATTTTAGCTTTTATTCTAGGTGCATTTTCTTCGTTGATTACATTTTCAAGTGCAGCCGGAATCAGGATGTCACAATCCATTTCAAGTGCATCCATATTTTTTTCAAAGTTGTTTGCACCTGGGAAGTTCAAAATAGAACCTGTTGAACGACGGTGTTCGAAAACTGCATCCACATCCAATCCGTTTTCATTATAGATAGCTCCTTCGTATTCGGCTAATCCAATGATTTTTGATCCTGCATCCTGAAAGAATTTTGCAGAATGATAACCCACATTACCTAAACCCTGTACAACAATTCTTTTTCCTTCAACTCCGGTGGAAAGACCAAGTTTTGACATCAGTTCAGGGATATTACATATTTCGCGAAGACCATAAAATACACCCAAACCAGTAGCTTCTCTACGTCCACGTACACCACCTTGTGTTACAGGTTTTCCGGTTACACAACCTGCTGAATCAATTTCTCCCGGACGCATACTTGCGTAGGTATCAAGTATCCATGACATTTCTCTTTCACCAGTTCCATAATCAGGTGCCGGAACATCTGTGCCAGGTCCGATAAAATTTTTCTTAATTAATTCGGCTGTATACCGACGGGTAATTTTTTCTAATTCGTATGCACTGTATTTTTTTGGGTTGATGGTTATTCCACCTTTTGCACCACCAAATGGTACGTTAACAATGGCACACTTATAGGTCATTAAAGCTGCAAGAGCCATTACTTCATCTTGATTTACTTCTGCTGCAAAACGAATTCCACCTTTACAAGGCGTTTTATGCTGAGAGTGTTGTACACGGTATGCTTCAATTACTTCGATATTTCCATTATCCAGTTTTACAGGAAATTTCATTCTGTAAACAGCATTACAGGATTTAATCTGCTCAAGAATACCTGGATCCCATTTTGTAAACTTAGATGCTTTATCGAAGCTAGCATTTACAGCTTCGAAGAAACTGTAGTTGGGGTTTGTTGACATTTTATTGTATTTAATAAAGGGTTTAAAATTTAATTGTTAATCCGGGTTTTGTTTTTCCAGTTTGCTAATTTTTTTGTCCAATCTTACGATATACAAAATCAGCCCTAATAGGATAGTAAGAATAACTGCAATCACAACGTAAATTCTTCCGTTACTGCGCATCATATCAGCCATCTCTATTTCAGGATTTTCAATGGCTTGTCCCATTGCAAAAATGGAAATAAACAGGAAACTGATTAACAGATTTATATGCTTTGTATTTATCATTTAAAAAGCTTTTTTTCTTTTATTAAAGTCAATCTTATTTTTAGGGAAGCTATCCACACTCCCAGCAAAGTCCATCCGATAACTGCAGGATAAAAGACCAATCGCATAGAACTGTCAATGTCGTTAAAATTCAATGCGGGATTGCCTTCTTTCCCGGGGTGTAAGCTGTCCAACACACGGGGTAGAATCCAGATGGTTGGGAAAAGAAATGCATAAGCAAAAATATTATATACTGCACTGATCCTGGCTTTTTTGTCAATATCCTGAATCGAATCTCTTAAAACCATGTAAGCAAAATAGATCAGCAGGGCAATGGCCGCACCAATGAGTTTAGGCTCCCTGGCAATTGCACTGAATGATGCAGAAGCCGGATTATTCGGATCGGCCCAGGTATACAACATCCAGATGGTGCCGGTTGCATAACCTAATATGCCAAACAGAATTCCAACAGAAGCATAATGTCTGGAATTAATATCATGAACCAGGTTATTACTGCGTAGGTATTTAATGGCATTAACCACGGAAACTGTAAAAAGGATCATCATGCCAAACCACATGCATACGTGAAAGAATAAATTACGTATTGTTTCCTGCAGTGCCGGCAAATGGGGAACATCAAATAACAAGCCGGCAATAACGGTATAAGTCAATAAAAAAACACTTAATATTTTCCACCAGGTTCTTCGCATATCTGATAAAACTTCATATGTGAATTAACGAGAATCCGTCATGCACATTCATAGTTGCTTTAAAAAGTGCTGCAAAAATAATGCAATCCAAATAGTAAAAACGAATTAATGATTTTTATTTGTATGAAAGGCAAAAAAACGGAGTGTAAAGTTTAATTCCGAAATTAAGAAATCTTTAATCTTTCCAAAGGAAAGGAAATAAGATGACGGATAGCAGAATGACCATTAAATCCAAAGCTATTAAAAGTAAAATAGTATTTATTGGTATAGTAGAAAACTCGGTCAACATTTTATTAGATAATCTCATCAACAATAATAATTGTGGAATAATCAATGGAAATCCGAGGATGGCCATGATAGCTGCATTTTGTTGTGCCTTTGCAGCAATGGCAGCCAGAAAAGTAAAGACTAAGCTTAAGCTCCAGCCACCCAATAATACCAAACCAATGAAAACCCCCATTTTTTGAATGGGATTTCCCAAGAACAAACTGTACAAAACTAGGCTCAACCCACTCATGATCAGCATGAGGATCGTGTTGAATAAAAGTTTGGATAAGATAAACTCTGCCGGACCGGCAATTGAATAGAAATATAGCATCCGACCACGGCTTTCCTGTAAAAAACTTTTGGCTACGGCGTTAATGCAAATGAATAATTGGATAACCCAAAATATACCTAACCATACTTTCCCTTCGGGTTCGTCTACTGCCATGTATAATACAAAGATGGTAGACAGGATGTATAGCAGGATGCCATAAAAACTATATTGCTGCCTGATTTCGAGCAACAAATCTTTTTTAAAAAGGGTTATTATTTGTCTGGATGCTTTCAAAATTATTTCTCGTTATAACAAACTCTGCAACGGGGTTCATAAATATCCAGTTCACCAATGACTACCTGTTCTTCATTCTTTATTTTACGATATGAGTAGTTGGCAATATTTCCACAGCAAACACAAATGGCATGCAGTTTTGTTACATAATCGGCTTTAGCCATCAGGAATGGCATTTGTCCAAAAGGTTTACCGGTAAAATCCATATCCAAGCCGGCAATAATCACCCTCACTCCACGATATGCTAATTCGTCAACAACTTTTGGCAATTCATCATCAAAAAATTGTGCCTCATCAATGCCTATTACATCTATATGCTGAGCCATCAGTAATATTTTCTGCGAATTGTCGATGGGTGTAGAAATGGAAGAGTTGGAGTCGTGCGACACGATCTTTTGTTCGTCATAACGGGTATCAATCGTTGGTTTGAAAAGCTCAACACTGAGATTGGCAATCCTTGCTCTTTTAATTCTCCGGATCAGTTCTTCGGTTTTTCCTGAAAACATGGAGCCACAGATTACTTCAATCCATCCTCTTTTTCCGCCATAATTGTTTGGTTCGATAAACATAATGTTTGTGTTCTGGTTATATTTGTGAAAATCTTATTTTAAACAGTTTGTAACTTTAAATTAATAATTAGTTGAATTTGAAAATCATCTATCGAAATTATTTTTTGAAAAATAATTTTATCAACGATTATTAAAAAATTGAGGCAAAGCTAGCATATTCAAATGGAACGATTAAAGGTATTAATAAGCAATTTACAGGATCAGTTAAGTCAGCATGAAGAGGTGTCTAAAATGCTTTTAACGGTACAGATGATTCAATCTGAATTGATGAATTCTCTTCAACGTAATCCTAAAAATTCCGGTTCTTCAAAAGTAGCTGTCATTATGCCTCCATACCTGAATCATGATTCTACATCAGAAAAAAAGGAAGAAGAGGTTAAAGAATCAGAAAAAAAATATGTGGTAAATGAAATCGAGCTTTTGGGAGAAACGGAAGAATCAGCAGAAATAAAATTGATTGAAAAAGATACTATTAGTTTCGATCCAATGATTGAAGTGCCAACTTTATACCATCAAAAAGAATTTAAAGAAATCAACGAAAAAATTCCGGCTGTTAAAGAATCTTTAAACGATCGCTTACGGCAATCTAAAATAGAATTGGGTGAAGTGCTGAAAGAGTCTCCGGTAAAGGATCTGAAAAAAGCGATTGGCATCAATGACCGCTTCACGTTTATCCATGAGCTTTTCCGTGGCGATGAGTCAATGTATGAACGCAGTATAAAAACGATCAACAGCTTTAATATTTATGCCGAAGCAGAATACTGGATCAACCGGGAATTGATCGTGAAAATTGGATGGGATATTCATTCAGAAACTGTAAACCTCTTTACTCAATTAGTTAAAAGACGTTTTTGCTGAATATAATGTAAGATCATTTTTGTAGCACCGGTATTTTCTCTAACATAATCACCGGCAATAGTTGATACCTGTTGATAATATGCGGCATCCGCTAATACGTTTTCCAAAACCTTTTCCAATTCTTTTTTATCTTTTACCGAGATAGCCCCACCGCTTTTCAACAGATCTGTGGCCTCCTTAAATTTCGAATAATTGGGTCCAAAGATGACCGGCTTATTGTAAACAGCCGCTTCCAAAATATTATGTATGCCGCTTTCATTAAATCCTCCACCGATATAGCTTATATGCGCATAATGATAAAGACTGGATAGCATGCCTATATTATCAATGATTAAACAATGTGCAGTAGCAGGGCTCTTCTCATTTATTAATTGAGAAAATAATATTGCAGAAGGGAAACGATTAGTTAATTCATGAATATGGGATGCATGAATTTCATGCGGTGCGATGATCAGTTTTAATTCGGGAAAAGAAATCATCAAATCTTGTAATAGTTTTTCATCTTCACGCCAGGTGCTGCCGGCAACCAGGATCTTTTTTTGATCAACAAATTTTGCTATTGCAGGCATTGCAACAAACTGTTTGTGTATGTCTGAAACCCGGTCGAACCGCGTATCTCCCGACACCTGTACATTCATTCCATGCCCGATATTCAGCAGCAATTCTTTGGATGAAATATTTTGTACAAAAGTCTGCGTAAAACAGCTCAGCATATATCGGTGGAGTCTTCCATACCATTTAAAAAATGTCTGATGTGGAAGGAAAATGGCGGAAATTAATATCGTTGGAATATGTTGTTTTTTTAATTCATGTAAATAGTAAAACCAGAATTCGTATTTGACAAAAATAGCCAGCGAAGGTTGTGTGATTTTCAAAAATGCGGTTGCATTTTTTTTGCTGTCGATAGGCAAATAAAAAATTAAATCAGCACCGGGGTAATTTTTTCTGACTTCAAATCCGGAAGGAGAAAAGAATGTCAGCATAATTTTATGATGGGGGTAATTTCCCCGTAAAGATTCCAGAACCGGTCTTCCCTGTTCAAATTCCCCTAAAGATGCACAATGCATCCAGATAAATCCGGCATGTTGTTCTTTATTAAGTTCTGCAATGGAATTGGTTAAATTCTGTAGAATATTTCTTCTGCCTTCGAGCCATTGTTTTGCTTTCGGATTCCATAAAGAAGCCAGTTGAATGCCTTTTGTATAAATCCAGATAAACAGGTTATAAATGATTAAGGTCAAGTTTAGTTCGTTTAAATTGTAATCAAATGTATAAGCAAACTAATAAACTATCCGTATTTTCCTATTTTTGCCCGTCTAAAGAATAGAATCCTAAATAGTTATACGTAAAAAATTAAGTGAAAATGAGACCAATTCAAATGGTGGATACAAAAACCCAATATCTGAAAATCAAAACAGAAGTAGATGCTGCTATAAATGAGGTGTTGGAAACTGCCGCGTATATAAATGGAAAAGCGGTTCATGATTTTTCTGCAAACCTTGCAAACTATCTCGATGTAAAACATGTTATTCCATGTGCTAATGGAACAGATGCTTTACAGATAGCCATGATGGCATTGGGTTTAAAGCCGGGTGATGAAGTCATTACACCTTCATATACTTATATCGCAACTACGGAAGTAATCGCCTTACTGAAATTAACTCCGGTATTTGTAGAAGTAGACCCTAAAACATTTTGTATCGATCCGGAAGCGATCCGAAAAGCAATTACGCCAAAAACGAAAGCCATTGTTCCTGTGCATTTATATGGCCAATCGGCACCCATGGAAGAGATCATGTCGATAGCGGCCGAGCATAACTTATTTGTAATAGAAGATAACGC
>JAYWEL010000045.1:0-2369 GCA_043779285.1 Chitinophagaceae bacterium
ATTTCTCAGGGCTTTGTATCGGGGAGCAGACTTGAACTGCCGACCTTCGGGTTATGAATCCGATGCTCTAACCAGCTGAGCTACCCCGACATATAATAAATTTTTACACCTACTTCTAATTTATTCTCTTAGAACCCTGCCGTCCGCCGCGGCGGATATAAATCCGATGCTCTAACCAGCTGAGCTACCCCGACATGTTATAAATTTTTTCAACTATTATTTTAAACTCCAACATTCTGCTGTCCGCCGCGGCGGATATGAATCCGATGCTCTAACCATCCGCCGTGGTGGATACCCCGACATATAATAAATTTTTACACCTACTTCTAATTTATACTCTTAGAACCCTGCCGTCCGCCGTGGCGGACACCCCGACATTCATTTTATTTTCTCCTCTTCAACCCTGTTTCCATTTTTGATGGGTTGCAAAAGTAAATGTTTTCAGCATTTGTTCCTTAATAATTCAGTAAAATTTGTAATTGAATAGCAAGTTTCTTTGCATTCGGCAACATGGCATTCTCTAAACCCGTATTTAATGGCACTGCAGGTAAATTCATAGCTCCCAAAACCTCAACGGGAGCATCAAGCCATTGAAAACAATTTTTTGATATTCGTCCGGCCAATGCTTCGGCAAAAGAATTGTTTTGCTGTTCTTCAGTTAATACCAAACATTTTCCATGTCTTTTTACAGTTTCAAAAACCAATTCTTCATCCAACGGATATAATGTTCTCAAATCGATTATCTCAATTTGTCCTACAAATTGTTTTGCTGCAGCCGTTGCCCAATAAACCCCCATACCATAAGTTATAATACAACAACTTCCTCCCTCTTCAATTTTATCAATATCTGCATGCAAAACAATATTTCCTTTTCCAAAAGGCAAAATATAATCCCTTGAAGGTTCAAAAGATCTTGCTTCTTCTGTTCCAGAAACTTTGCTCCAATACAATCCCTTGTGTTCCAACATCACCACCGGATTTGGATCATAATATGCTGCTTTCATCAAACCTTTCATATCTGCTGCATTAGATGGATATGCAACTTTAATTCCTTTTATGGAAAGTAAGGTTGTTTCAATACTTCCGCTATGATAAGGTCCGCCACCACCATAAGCACCTATTGGTACACGAATGATAGTTGACACCGGAAATTTGCCACAAGACAGATAACATGATTTTGATATTTCAGATGCCAGTTGATTGAATCCCGGATAAATATAATCTGCAAACTGAACCTCCACAATTGGCTTTATCCCCATCGAACTTAGTCCTACAGTAGATCCAATAATATATGCTTCCTGAATGGCGGTGTTAAAAACCCGGTGTTCCCCAAATTGTTCAGCCAGTGTAGCGGCTTCTCTGAAAACGCCACCCAACCTGCCTCCTACATCTTGTCCGAAAAAAATGCAGGCTTCATTCTCTTCCATGATTTCACGAATCGCAAATAATGCCGCATCCACCATCATGATTTTCTCTTTTCGTATTGGGCTTCTTTCACCCTTTTCTTCATTTATTAAAGATTCGGCAAACACATGTTCAAACACTTTTTCGGGATCAGGTTCCGGAGCATCTACTGCTTTTTGAAACAGTTGTGGAATTTCTTTTGCAATATCTGTTTCAATTTTTAAAATTTCTTCTTCACTTACAGCTTTCAGTAATAAAAGCTTTCTGAGTTTTGGTAACGGATCATTTTTAAAATGAAAATCCAGGTCTTCTTTTGTACGATAAAACTCTTTACGAACACCGCTGGTATGATGGTTTAATAAAGCCGTACTTGCATGAACCAACCATGGTCGTTGATGAGTACGAACATCTTCAATAATATTCCCCATTACTTCAAAACACTTTTCGAAATCTGTCCCATCGACCCGTATTTTATTCAATCCTTTGAAACCATCGGCATATTCAAATGCATCCATTGCCCTGGTTTCTTTTCCCGTTGCACTGATACCCCATTCATTATCCTGTACTAAATAAATAATAGGTAACTGTTTCAAAACAGCAAATTGAAATGCTTCACTGACCTCTCCTTCCGTTACACTTCCATCACCAAATGAACAAATTACAACCGGCAATTCTCCATGTTCTCCTTTATTTAATAATGGGGATTCAATTTTATTCAAATACTGAACAGCTTGTGCTACACCGGTAGTAGGTATGGCTTGCATACCAGTTGCACTACTTTGATGAATAATAGAAGGCTTATCGGCTGCTTTTGAATTTGGATGAGCATAGTATGATCGTCCACCACTAAACGGATCATCTGCTTTTGTCAATAATTGCAACATCAATTCATATGGAGAAAATCCAAGTCCTAGTAAAATACTTTCATCACGATAATAAGGACTAATGTGATCGTGAGCTTTCAA
>JAYWEL010000046.1:0-2366 GCA_043779285.1 Chitinophagaceae bacterium
GAAACCTATTGCCATTCGGTTTTAATTAAGTGATTGGTTGCAGTTTCTCTCCACAATCAGGGCTAAAGTTAGCTGGTAAAAGGAGTCCAAATTTATGTAAAACTGGTTCAGAATGCGGCCATTGTCATTGATATTGCTGCAAATAAAAAGCTTCGTTGAAAAGGCATTCGGGTAGTTCGCTTCTTTATAGATTATGTATATTTGACCATGACTTTAGATAACACTAAAATAGAATCAATTAAAGATTACTTCAAGACACGACCTGTTTTGAAAGCATATCTGTTTGGATCATATGTTCGTGGAATGGCAGACAATAAAAGTGATGTCGATATTTTAGTTGATTTAGATTATAGTCAAAAAATTGGACTGCAGTTTATTCAAATGAAACTCGATTTAGAAAAACTATTAAATCATAAAGTCGATTTGGTTTCTTCAAAGGGCATGTCTAAATATATTAAACCGCTAGTTGATGTAGAAAAACGTTTGATATATGCGAAGTGAATTGGGAGACAAAATAAGATTACTGCATGTTCTTGATGCCATCAAAGAAATTGAAAAATATATAATAGCAGCAGACTTGTCGGGTTTTCTCGAAAACTCAATGATGCGATTTGCATGTATAAAACAAATGGAAATAATCGGTGAAGCTTGCAATCATGTATCTCCAGAATTGAAATCCAAATTTTCAGACATAGCATGGGCGCAAATTGTCGGAATGCGAAATGTATTTGCTCATGAATATTTTGGTATTGACTCCGGTTTAATTTGGGAAATTATTAAAAATGATATTCCGGAATTAAAAGGAAAAATAGAACATATTTTAAAATCAATTCAGTAACCAACCCGGCTAACAGGTTGTTGTATCGCCATGTTTTCAGGAAGAAAATACAAACCATAACGAGCAATAGTTGCTCACAAAAAATGGGATTATAATAAACAGTCCTATCCCCAGAGAAAATTTTACATGAAATCTGATCCAATAATTTAAAATGATTACAAGTGCTATGATAACCATAAAGTGACAGTTGCCACAAAGACAAGAAGGTACAAAGTTGTTTTCTATACCTTGTTTTATCCTTTGTGTCTTAGTGCCTTTGTGGCTAAAATACGTTTAACTTAACACGAGTATTAGAAAACTATGAAAACCCAACGAATCATTAGAATTGCAGGCTTCATTGCACTCTCCATTTCATTTCAGATATTATTATTTGAACTATATGGCCGGTATAATGCCCCGGAAAACGATTTTCAATTTGAGAAAAATAGTGAATGGTTTGACCCTTCATTGATGCGGCTCAATACAATGGACAAGCTAGAATCTTATTGCGATTCAGTTTTTGGAAAGCCAATTATTTCTGCCGCTGATTCTGCACAATATGCCAACCTGGTTGGGTTTGTTTTACGATACCGGTTTTATCACGGCTATTCTTACTATAAACTCGGGCAGAACTTTATTGGGTGGGCCCTTGCGCCGGTAGTACATAAAAATATGAGTGCCATTGTTATTCCCAATGATATTTTAAAACATCCCAATGCAGCCTGCAGCCAACAGTCTATAATTGGCATGGAACTTTTTCGAAAAAAAGGTTTTACAGTAAGAAAGGTCGGTTTTTTTGATCCGTTAATACAGAAAGGACATTTTTGTTTCGAAGTTTTTTACGGAAATAAATGGCATTTTTTTGATCCGGATAAAGAACCTGTATTGAGGTTATTGGTTGATCTGAACAGGCCTTCCATTGCAGAACTTACATCCAATAAAAAATTATTGGATTCTATTTATTACAAGGAAGATAGCATCTCAAGAAACGGTTACCTCACAAAGTTTTCCTATGGCCCGGTAAATAAATTCCCTGCCCCAAGAGCCATCATCTATCAATATGTAACCATGTTTTTATCATGGTCCTTGTTTTTTTGGTTGATACTTTTTGGATGGTGGGTGTGGAGGAGGGTTAAGGTTAGTTGAGGGTTGAGTTGTTTAGGGTTGAGAGGTTTAGAATTGGTAATTAATTAAGAATTAAGAATTTAAAGTGGCCCATTCACCATTCACCATTGAGTAATTGATAAGTTTCCATTTAATATTTATGTATGTGCGGTATAACAGGTTTTGTAGATTTTAAGAAAAATAGTTCATCTGAAATGGTTGGACAAATGGCATCAACTTTGTCTCACCGTGGCCCCGATGGGCAGGGAGAATTTTTTTCAGAAACTACCCATTGTAATATTGGCCTCGGACATAGAAGGCTCTCCATCATCGACCTAAGTAATGCAGCCAATCAACCCATGCATTATGATGGGCTGCATTTGATATTCAATGGCGAAATTTATAATTACAACGAAATCCGTGAAGAACTTATAAAACTCGGTCA
>JAYWEL010000047.1:0-2364 GCA_043779285.1 Chitinophagaceae bacterium
CCCTTTATAATAGAATTCATGATGAATACTCTTTAAAACATAAGCAAAATACACTGCAGCAAAGTTTAGTAGCCCCGCCAGGAATCGAACCTGGATCTAAAGTTTAGGAAACTTCTATTCTATCCATTGAACTACGGGGCCGGTTTGATTTTGAACGGATCAATTCATTCAAACAAGGATGCAAATATAGTCATGCGGCAGAAAAAATAGTACTAAAAAAGTACCATTTGTCTGTGATTTTTAGATGAACTGTAGTGATAGAAAGCTTTATTTTTTCTTTGATAGACCTAATTCACCAAAACGGATTAGTTCTTTTGGATTAATAAAACCAATTGTATAAGTGACCACTTTGCCGGTTTTATCAAGTATAAGCAATGTCGGATAGGAGTTTACATTATATTTTTCAGCTAATTTCAATCCATCGCCTTTTTCCATATCAAAAGCCACATTGATGAAATTGGCGTTGAAGAATTTACCGGCTTTTTCATCTTTAAACGTTTTATTCTTCAGCATTTTACAGGGTCCGCACCAGGTTGTATACGCATCTAAAAATATCAGCTTATTCTGTTTTTTGGCTTCATCTAAAACTTTGCTCCAGGAAGGTTCCAGAAATTGGATACCTACTTCTGTTTCAACAACTGAGTTGTCGGCTTTGTTGTATACATTGTCTTTGAAAGTGAATGCCACTATCAATAAGGGGATAAGTATCACGGAGGCGTAAATGAAAATCTTTTTAGTCATAAATTTTTAAGGTTTGTGGGTATGTTGGGTCTGAAATAGTGAGCCATAAAAATAATCTTGTTTTTTAATCAAAATTGTTATTTTTTAAAACAGTGCAGTGAATTCAATAGCTGAGCAGTTCATTGTTAAAAAAATAATAAACAACAGACATATTACGCAAAACTTAAAAGTGCAAACATTGGCTTATGTTAATGATGTATATGTTTAATTTATTTTTTAAAAATCAAAATTGTTTTAAACACAAATTTCATTGAAAATAAGTCATATTGTGCTTTCCAATTATGTAATTGATTGTTTTAGTAGATTACTTTTTATCTTTAAGGGATAGGTTAATTGTTGAGAAATATTCTCCGTATAATGCAGGCTTTGAAAATTAAAATTTAAGTATAATTACCATATTTGTTTGTTCAAAATCTGCGTTAACTATTGGTATTAAAATTTTCAAGTACCCATGCACTTACAACTGATTAAAGTAGCCAATGAAAAACAACATTTCTAAAAAAGAACGAAAAAGAAAAATAACCCATTCTTATATATGGTCCTTCGTAAGCTTTATAGCTTTAGTCATCCTATTTCTTTTCTTTGGAAATGAGGTGTATAAGCATGCAATTACAGAACAGCAAAAAGAAGTTGTCAGTGCACTCTATCAAAAGCAAATAAAATTGCAGGAAATTTTTTTGGAAAGCCAGAATGCAACCAACGACTTGTCTTTGCAAATATCTGATGAGGGAGAAATACAAGATTTTGAAAAAGTTGCATCAAACATATTAAACCGGTACAAAAACATTGATATACTGCAACTGGATCCGGGAGGTGTTATTAAATATTCGTATCCACTGAAAGGAAATGAATCGGTAATTGGTATAAATATCTTTGACATGGAATTGCAAAAGGAAGGAATCCGATATTCCATAGAAAAAAAAGATTTTCATTTTACCGGCCCGTTTAAATTACATCAGGGGGGAACCGGTTTTGCCATTCGACGACCTTTATACCGGGATAATCAGTTCTGGGGTTTTGCAGCCGTTATCATTAAAATGGAAACCCTGCTGACCGCTGCAAATATCGACACTATAAATAGTGATGGCTTTGATTACCAGTTGACTAATATTGACCTTAATTCCGGTGCCAAAAAAGTATTCCTCCCATTTAAAACAAAAGAAAAAAATGCACAAAGCACAAAAATTTACTTGCCCGGCGGGGAATGGCAATTGTCGGTTTTTCAAAAAAATGAGATAAACTACTTTAAAATACAATTGCCATTTTTGCTTTTGGGTTTATTGTTTTCTTTTCTGGCTGCCTTCTTTGTATTTAACAGTTTGGAAAAAAGAAAAAAGGCCGATAAGCAAATCAGATACCAGAAACAAGAACTGGATAAAATGTTTGAACGGATATTGGAAGGATATATACAGCTGGATAATCTATGGGAAATTGTAACTGTAAATGCTACAACCGAAGTATTACTTAAAAGAACTCAGCAAGACCTGGTCGGGAAAAACTTTTTTACCGAGTTTCCCGATTTTATGGAATATAAAATGATTAGTGAGGTAATAGAAACAAAAAGAGATTACGGCCCCATTCATTTAAAAGCGGTGTATACAAAAACCTGGGATACCTGGTATG
>JAYWEL010000048.1:0-13357 GCA_043779285.1 Chitinophagaceae bacterium
TAAAATAAACCCGTTTTTCTTCACTTTTGGTAAAACCATGTCAAAATATTCGATATACCCTGTTTTATCCGCATCTATAAATACCAGGTCCCATGTTTCATCCAGTGTAGGTATGATCTCTTTCGCATTTCCTGTATGAATAATAATTTTATCAGCAACAGCTGTTTTGTCCAGAAACTTTCGGGCAACAGAGGAATCTTCTTCCCTTAATTCAATACTATGCAGGATACCGTCATCTGTTAGGCCCTTGGTTAAACAGTAAGCGGAGTAGCCGGTAAATGTACCTATTTCCAATATTCTCCTGGGCTTTATCATACTGCTGATCATTTGCAATAATTTACCCTGCAAGTGTCCGCTAAGCATAACCGATGCCCTGTTGGTCTCTATCGTGAAGGAAGAAATCTCTTTGAGTATTTCTTCTTCTTCGGTTGAAAAGTCTTCTGCATATTTCTGTACCAATGGATGAATTAATTCCACCATATTTTTTTTGTAAAGATACTTATCTGCTTTTTGAGATGAAAGGAGTTTAAAATAATTCATGACTGAAGGATAAAATTTATACAACCTGGCATTCTCAGGTATGAAACTGCAACTATAAAAGGCTATGTGAGATTCCTCCTACGTCGGAATGACAAAACATTGCCAGGTTGTAAAGTTTTTACATTTTTAGGAGCTATCAAGCCGATATAGGAGGCAAGATGGCAAAGCCTTGCTTTTCTTTGTTTCTTTCCTTAGTGGCTAAGTGCCTTCGTGGCAAAATCTGACTTTTGAGATAACTTGTAATAAAACATAAAGCTGATATTGATGCCCTGATCCAATCTGCCGATTATGGTTTTTTGAAATACTTTGACTCCTTGGCTTGTGAACTCTTAATCCTTTTTTTTATCTGAAATGATCAACAGGCCAAGAAATGTAATAAGACCATTATAGATCAGTAATTCGTAACCGATTTTAAAGGAGCCAAAAATACTGGTCGAAAAGGATTTTACCGTATTGAAAAACGATTCGCCAAAATGCAGTTGCTTTTGATACCACTCAATATTATTGACCAGATCGACCCCTAATATCAGGATGGCAGCAGCCAAACAAATATAAATTGAAAGGCTATCATTTATTTTACGTTTTGTAAGTATTCCAAAAGCAAATAAACCCAACAATGGACCATAAGTAAATCCAGCAACTTTTAAAATAACATCGATGATCGATTTATTGTCCATCATTTTAAAACCCATTACCATCAGAAAGAAAACAAATGCAAATGTAAAATGTACTGTAAGTCTCACTTTACGACGTTTTTTCTCATCCCATTCATCTCTTCTTTTCAATCCCAGCATATCGATACAGAATGAAGATGTTAATGCTGTTAGAGCACCATCCGCACTGGGGAACAATGCACTGATTAAGCCAATGATGAAAATAACGGAGATCGCTGTTGGCATAAAGTTCAATGCAATGGTTGGGAATAAATCATCGGATGGAACAGTGATTCCGTTTTTTGCTGCAAATAAATACAATAAGCCACCCAATAATAGAAACAGAAAGTTTACGAATACCAGAATGACACTGAAGGTCATCATGTTTTTTTGAGAGTCCTTCAATGTCTTAACACTGATATTCTTTTGCATCATTTCCTGGTCAAGGCCAGTCATAGCCACCGCAATGAAAGCTCCGCCCAGTATATGTTTTACATAAAAAGATGAACTGTTTATATCTGTATTAAATATGCGGGTCAATCCCTGGCTACCTAATTCAGTTAATGTAGTACCAACCGAATGCCCCATGTTGGACATGATATATACTATACAAACAACCAAACCCAGCAACATGAAAGTAGTCTGCAAAGTATCTGTAAATACAATGGTTTTTACCCCACCTTCGAATGTGTACAAAATAATCATCAGCAAAATGACTACTGTGGTGACTTCAAAAGAAACCCCCATTTTTTTTAAAATGAAAATCTGTAACACATTTATCACCAAATATAATCGTGCCGTAGCTCCCAGGGTTCTGGAAATGATAAAAAACATGGCACCGGTTTTATACGACACTTTACCAAAACGATGCTGCAGGTAATCATAGATGGATGTAAGATTCAACTTATAATACAACGGAAGCAATACAAACGCAATGATCACATACCCGATAAGGTAGCCTATCACCACCTGGAAATAGGCAAAACCAGCACCACCAACCGTACCCGGTACAGAAACAAACGTAACACCCGATAAAGAAGTTCCGATCATTCCAAAGGCTACCAATAACCAATTAGAGCTTTTGTTTCCGATAAAGAAGGATTCATTATTTGAATTTTTTGACGTGAAATAAGCTACAATAAGCAACAACAAAAAATATCCAAGTACAAAAGAAAACAAAATGGCAGCAGACATAGTATTGATTATTTATCGAATAAAAAAGAAGAAGCAGTTTTATTTAACCTCTTAATAATTTTTGAAGATAAAGAAATTTGTATTCCCTTTACCGCCTTAATTAAAAAGATAATAGATGGATATTAAAGCCCTTGCAGTTTTCTGTGGTTCAAAAAACGGAACGAAAAAAATATACCGGCAACATGCCGCTGAATTAGGAACCTGGATGGGATTGAAAGGTATAACCCTTATATATGGAGGTGGCAACAAGGGAATTATGGGTGAACTGTCAAATGCGGCTATGGCCAATAATGGATTTGTTGTGGGTGTTATTCCAAAACTTTTATTGGAGTGGGAACATGCCAACGATAAAATATCGGAATTGATTATTGTTGATGATATGCATGCCCGTAAAAAAATAATATACGAAAAATGTGATGCCGCTTTAATATTATCCGGTGGCTATGGCACACTGGATGAACTTTTTGAAATGCTTACCTGGAACCAACTGGCTATTCATAACAAAAAAATATTCATCATCAATTCAGGTGGGTTCTACGATCATTTACTGAAGCATATGCAGCACCTGGAAAATGAAGAATTCTTATACGAACCTATGTCGGAAAGGATTTTATTTTTTAACGATATTGAAAGTTTTACAGATCATCTGAATTAAAAAATCCTCAACAGGTAAAGGGTTGAATTCATTTTTTTAATACAATCCCACATTATAGCCAACGTTCACAATAGGCCGTTTGCCATAAGGAGAGTTTGCATTATTCAAGACATCATAAAATACAGATGTAATAAAAGAACCCCGGCCGGCAGGAAATACAACCCCGGCACCCAACAGTAAACTGGGAATGATTTTAGTGTCAATCTTGAATTCCAGAGAAGGCTGTGTTGGCGTTGCAAAATATTTTTGTTTGCCCCATACATAATTCATTTCGGGTTGTACCTGCAACATAATTTGTTGCATTGGGTATATTCTGCCAAATGCATTCAAGCCGGCAACACCCTGAGATGTTTTACGTACCGGGTTACCGCTAAAATCCCTTTCTGTAAAACTTATGCTCTGCATATTTATACCCATGCCTGCTGCCAGGTATCGATTGAACCGATACCCTAATTGTGGTGATATATTGATATTTGAATAATCGCCAAAACTCAATCCAAAATTTCCACCGATAAAAAGCTTCTCCCTTTCAAAACCTTTTTTAGGTTCTTCATCCTGTGCAAGAGCCACAAAAGAAAGGAATAAAAATCCTGCTGCTAACAAACTGACTTTATGCATATTACTTCAATTAATTCGTTGAATTAAAAATTAAACATCGATTATTTTTCCTGCATTTAAAATATTATTCGGATCAAAAACTCTCTTTATCTGTTTCATCAATTCAATCTGAACAGGACTGAATACAATGTTCATGTATTCTTTTTGTATTAACCCGATTCCGTGTTCTCCGCTAATTGTTCCCCCTAATTCTTTTACCAGTATAAATAATGCTTTCAGGCATTTTACCATTTCCGGATCACTCATGCTGTTTCTGGTTCCTTCTTTTTTAATCCTGATATGAAGATTGCCATCACCGGCATGTCCATAGCATACCACCTTAAAATCGTATTCAATCCCCAATGCTTTTGTTCCCCTGATTAATGCAGGCAACTCAGCTCTTGGCACTACGGTATCTTCTTCAATGGTATATCCATCCATTTTTACAGCTTCAGCCACTCTTCTTCTCAATTTCCATAATTCCGCTTTTTGTTGTGCATCATCTGCGAAATAAATTTCACCGGCATCAAAACCATTTAAAATTTCAGCGATAGCCTCCATTTCTTTCATCAATACATCCATATCGTTTCCATCCACTTCAATAATCAGGTGTGCTTCAATATCGTCCGTTATTTTTACAACGCTGCTATCCACCATTCTGCTGACAATCTTCAAGGCATTAATTTCCATCAGCTCCAAAGCACTGGGTGTATAACCTCCTCTGAAAATTGCACTGACTGCCGCTCCTGCTTTTTCCAACGATTTGAATGGCACTAACATCAACAAATCAAATTTTGGATGTGGTATTAGCTTTAGTACTATTTTAGTGACAATTCCCAGGGTTCCTTCGCTGCCTACAATCAATTGTGTTAAATTATATCCTGTCGAATTTTTTAACACATTGGCTCCTGTCCAGATAATTTCACCACTTGGTAAAACCACTTCTAGGTTCAGTACGTAATCCTTTACCACGCCATATTTTACGGCCTTGGGCCCACCACTATTTTCTGCAATATTGCCTCCTATAAAACAAGAACCCCGGCTACTGGGATCGGGTGGATAAAAAAGTCCTTTTTCTTTTACTGCATTTTGCAATACTTCAGTAATCACACCCGGCTCGGAAATAACTTGTAGGTTTTGTTCATCAATTTTAAGTATGGAATTCATTCTTTCTGTAGAAAGAACCACACCACCTAAATGTGGAAGGGCTCCACCGCTTAAACCGGTTCCGGCTCCACGGGGTGTGACCGGTATCTTATTTTCATTGCAAATCTTCATGATGGCACTTACTTCTTCTGCAGTTCTTGGCTTCAACACAATATCCGGCATAAAGTGTAAGTCTTCCGTTTCATCTCTTCCATATTTATACATAGCATCATTATCCACAATGATGTTTGACTCACCAATAATGTTTTTAAAATCATTTACTAAATCAACTGTCATAGAGTCTCTGGAAAAATTTGACATCCGTTATTTTTAACGTAAAATAATAATTTCTGCATAGATAAATCATGCAAAATATGGAGTGGTGAAATTATTGAAAAATTCTTATTTAAAAGTCGGACACATGGTTTGTTTTTCCTGTCCACTGAAAGGTTGTATGATTCCTTGTTTAATAATAGAAAATTCAAATGCTCCACGGTTATTATTATAATTCATTAAGGTGGATGTGGTGGCATCATACGAGAAAGTGAAAGTAATATCTTTCTTTCCAAAACCGATGGATGGAATAATAGCATCATTATACCGGTAATATAAACCGCCAATCAGAATATTTTCTCCATCACCCGATAAATTATAATTTGCATTCAAGCCGGCAACGATCTCCGCAGATTTTGCCTGTAAAGAAACATAGGCATTTGGGTTAACTATCCAACTATCATTTAGTTTGAAACTGCCATTTAAAAATCCTGTATACCGCATTGGCACTGTGTTATTAAATCCGAAAGTTGAATTAAAAAATGATTCTTTTGGACGATTGACATGATGTGCAGAAAATCCGGCATTCAAGTACATTTTATCATTCGGAAAATACGCATAGTTCATGCCTACCTGCATATCTAGGTAGGTAATATTATTTTTTGCCAGTGAAACACTGGTTGGAATTTTACTGTCGAAAAATTTTCCATCAAATTGGTCTGGAAATTTCAATCCGGAAACGTTTATATTTTTATTTGCAAAACCCACATTAAACCCAAGACTTACCAAACTTCCTGCATTCAACATCTGATGGTATGCCACTGATCCATATCCTCTTGTTGAAGTCAGGTTCCCAGCTCCGGCAACATCCTTCAATATTAATGCACCCAAACCCAACCATCCGGTTTCATACCTGTTCTTCATAACCTGCACATCCCCGAAAGCACTCATTGTTTTATATGGCACTGCCATAATGGAGGACCATTGATTACGGTAATTCACTCCTATTCTGTAATCCCCATCAGGAATAAATCCAGTATTGGCCGGATTAGTCAATAAAGGAGAATTCATAAACTGTGAAAAATGTAAATCTTGCGAATATGTATTTTGGCTGCTGAAAAAAGAACAAATAAATAACAATACGCCTATAGGTAAAAAACAAATTTGCTTACCCCATTTATTAAATAGGTTATGTAATGTTTTAGCTATATTAAAAAACTGTCTCATTAACTTTTCCCCATTATCTTATAAGTGTAATATCGCCCTTTTTTATGGATTTTGTACCATCAGAAAATTCAACATCCAAGGTGTAAGCATACACATCCATAGGTTGCAAAACACCTTTCAACTTTCCATTCCAACCCTGATTCCGGTCGCCGGTTTCAAATACTTTTTGTCCCCATCTGTTCCAGATGATGAATTTCATTTTAGCAATGCCGAATCCTCTTACCAAAACAACACTATTCATATCCCCACTTGTTGGTGTAAATGCATTCGGAACATCCAATGCAGGTACTACGATGGTTGAAACTTGTCTGCATACCGTGTTTAAACAGCCAAAATTATTAGTTGCAGTTAAACAAACATCAAATGTGCCAGTTGAATTAAATTGATGTATAACCGGAGAAAATGATGTTGTCAATAAACTATCCCCATCACCAAAAAACCATTTAAACGAAACGGCATCTGTCGAGGATAAGTTGGTGAATGTATGCGGCGTATTTTCAACAGGTGGATTAGGCGTGAAACTAAAATTTGCAACCGGATTTGGATTAACCCGTATACTGAATTTGCTTGAGTCTATAATATTACAAGTGGCATTATCAGTTGCTATCAGGGTTACAATATATGTCCCGATTGAATTATACATTTTTGTGGGGCTAGTTACCGTTGATGTTGTGCCATCTCCAAAATTCCAAAGAAAACTCTGGCCTCCCAATGAAGTATTTGTAAAAACTGCATTATAAGGGACACAACCAGATGCTGGGGTAGTGAATTGTGCTTTTACCAATGCCGCAATTCTTAATTGTATTACAACTGAATCGGGTGAATTACAATATGAAGAATCGTTTAAAAATAATTTTACATTATATGTTCCGGGTGATGCAAAAGAATGAAGAATAGATTGTGTACCTGAAATTACACGAGGTGTGTTATCTCCAAAATCCCAGATAAAAGAATTATTGGCAAATGGTTTTATAAGTGGTGCAATGGAAACATTATCGAACTGATATTTAAACGAATCGCAGGGATTTAATTTGATTGGATTAAAAGCCAACATTGCCTGTACATCTCCAACACGTATATTCAAAAATGATGTGTCACGAACATTACAGGTATTCGGATCAATACCTATTAACATGACCTTATAAGTACCTATCGTAGTATATGTATGTCTGATATTCGAATTTGTAGTAGATACTTGCGGCGAACCATCCCCAAAATTCCATTCATAACTTACAGCATTTTTTATGGAGTCACTAAAATCTACACTTAGGGGAACACAGCCTGCTGTATCCCGTATAACCCCATTTATGGCCGACTGAACACCGGTACTTACACCAGCCAGATTAAAGGCTATTTTCACCATAGCCAGGTTACAATTTAGTGATGGATTAAATGGACCCGGACCCCAAACATTTAAAGGTGTAGTAGGAAAAACAACATCGCCAAAACTTCGGCAGTTAGCACATATGGCCTGGTAAATCACCCCGTTTTTATCAAACCTACTTGTTCCTCCATCCACATGATCAACTGCTCCTCCAACCTGCCCGAAATAACTACCAAACAATTGTCCGGTTGCATTTTTTCTTAACACAAAAAAATAAAAATCAGATCCGTCTGTTGATGTTTTAAAAGCATCTGAAGTTATTGGCAAGCCAAGTGTACCGGATGATGGAAATGCTACCTGATTAAATGAACCTCCCCATCCGGATACATACACATTCTCACAACGATCTACCAAAAATGCAACCGGGGAAATACTTGGTACAGCAGCACTTTTTCCAAAAACAGTTGAATAAACATAACTGGATAAATCAGGTTGTAATTTTGCAATAAATTGTTTTGCGCCCGGATTATTGTAAGTTGCTGATATGACTGGCCAATTCCCTGTGGTTTGACCCATGACATAAGGGAAACCTTTATCATCAAATTGAATTCCATAAACCTGATCTACAGCTCCGGTACCTAGATATGTGGATTTAAGAATAGTACTCCCACTACTTGAAATGATTGCAACAAACCCATCAATACCACCTTGATTACTTGTGCCTATTGTACTTACTTTATTTCCGGGGAAATTTGTACTTGCCGTTCCACCGGCAACATAAATATTTCCATTTGAAATAGGTAAACTCAATACATATGCTGCATCATCTTCACTCCCACCCAAATAAGAACTGAATAAAACAGCACTGCCATTAGCATTTAATTTTATAATCACAGCATCCTGTTTTCCTCCGGATGAAGATTGAAATACAGATCCTGCATTTGGCAAAACAGGAAAATCATTTGATTGTGTACAGGATGCCACATAAATATTACCTGCTCCATCCAGTATTACTTCGCTTCGGCCATCATCTCCATAATTTTGTTGAAGAGAATTTATTCCTGATCTTGATGATGAAATATTTACGCCATCATCATTTGTTCCTCCAATTTTTTTAGACCCAATCAGTACTGTTCCACTAGCATTTAATTTTGTTACCACAATATCATACCCACCACCAACACCAATTTGTCCGGTACCAGTTGTAGGGTAATTGGAAGAATTGGACCTGCCGGCAACAACCAAATTCCCCTGGGCATCTACTATCAAACTATGAGGCTGCTCATTTCCTCCGCCACCAATATAAGTTGCATAAATTCTATTTACCCCATTAGGAGATAATTTAATTATGCCAATGTCAATGGCCTGTGCACCTGAACCGCCTCCATAACTTTGCTGAAAAGCACCCGCTGTTGCCGGGAAACCGGTTCCGAAAACAGAACCTCCGCCGTACATGGATCCATCTGGCCCATAGGTAGCTGTATAGCCCCAATTATCCACCGTACTTCTGGAAAAAGAAGAAAAGATCAAACTAGGGTCAATTATTAATGTAGCAGTTGGATCATAATCTTTTACATCAAACCGAACAATATTATCTTTTAACTTATACCGGCAAGTAATTTCTTTTTTTTCTTTGCCGTCAAATAAAAAACTGTATGGAATATTTTCTTTCATTTTACCAACTGAAGTAGCAATAGAAAGTTCTTGATTCTTTACATCTAATTTATCAACGCCTTCATACTTCAAAGCAATTTTTGAAATATCGGAACCCGGTCGGGCAATGATATCATATTTCATTCCACCCTGATTGGTATAATATCTTACATCAATTCCGGGATAAACATCTTTTACAGTAACTGCCTGATAAATCTGACAATTGCTTGCCCATTTTGATGGATCATTTCCAATGAAATAGTTATTGTAAGAATTTGTTGATTTATCTGGTACAAGTATCAGATTTTTATTAGCTCCGATAAAATCAACATGGAATGCATGAGATCGAAGATTAAAATTTTCTTCCATATTCATCAGCTTGCCATTTTCCGAATGATTATGCAGAATCTTGTAAACTTTTTCCAGATCGGAAACATTGTGTTGCAGAACCGTGAACCCATTTGATCGGATATAAAAAGCACCTGCCGGAACATCTCCCTTAAACTTTACTTTTTCATCCCATTGCCCTCTATTTTCAACAAATTCAATATTGCCTGAAAACTGTGCATTTGATCCAAAGGCAATTAAGAGAAAAATAAATATGGAAATCCGTTTTTTATTCAAGGGTGGCTTTTTTATCAAAATAACTAAAATATGTAACAACTGCTATCAAAACTTATGTTAAGAAATCTTACTCCAGGTTGTTTTTCCTGTTAATGATCTCAGATAATCTTTTAATCGTAAATTTTCATCAACAGAAAGTCCGGGATCTTCTTCAAGCATTTGCATTACAATAGCCCTGGCCGATTCCAGCATTGGTCTGTCTTGGACTATACTTGCCAGCTTAAAGTTTAATTCGCCACTTTGCCTGGTTCCTTCTATATCCCCCGGCCCTCTCATGTCCAAATCTTTTTCGGCAATTTCAAATCCATTATTGGTCGATGTCATAATCTTTATTCGTTCTCTGGCTTCATTGCTAAGTTTGTTCCCGGAAATCATAATGCAATAACTTTTATCTGCACCCCGTCCGACTCTTCCTCTCAGTTGATGCAATTGCGATAGACCAAATTTTTCTGCGCTTTCAATAACCATCACCGTTGAATTCGGAACATTCACACCAACTTCTATAACTGTTGTGGATACCATTATTTGGGTTTCCCTATTTACGAATCGTTGCATATTCGTATTTTTTTGTACACTTTTTTGCTTCCCATGCAACATACTGATCCAGAATTTTGGTTCAGGGAAATAGGCTTTTACATTTTCATAGCCTTGCATCAAATTTTCATAATCCAATTTTTCACTTTCTTCTATCAATGGAAAAATTACATAAGCCTGCCTGCCTTTTTCTATTTCTGCACGAATAAAACTCATAACCTCCGACCGCTTATTATCAAACCGATGGACCGTGTTTATCGGTTTTCTTCCGGGAGGTAATTCATCGATAATACTATAATCCAAATCTCCATAAGCAGTCATTGCCAATGTACGTGGAATGGGCGTTGCGGTCATTACCAAAATATGAGGCGGGATAATTGCTTTTGCCCATAACCTTGCCCGTTGAGCTACACCAAACCGATGTTGCTCATCAATGTTTACAAACCCTAAATTTTTAAACTGAACAGGATCTTCCAATACGGCATGTGTACCTATTAAAATATTTATTTCGCCTGATTGAAGTTTGGTAAGTATAGATTTTCGTTCTTTAGTTTTTGTAGACCCGGTTAATAATGCAACCTGCAAGGGCATATCTTTTAACAAAGAGGTTAAGCTATCGAAATGTTGCTGCGAAAGGATTTCTGTCGGTGCCATCATACAACATTGAAATCCATTATCGATTGCAATCAACATACAAAGCAAAGCAACAATAGTTTTTCCACTGCCTACATCTCCCTGCAACAACCTGTTCATTTGTCTTCCCGTACCCGTATCCTGTCTGATTTCCTTAATCACTTTTTTTTGCGCACCAGTTAATTCAAATGGCAAATAATGATTATAGAAATTATTAAAATTTTCTCCTACTGTACCAAACACAACTCCTTTTGAAAAACGATGCCTTTGCAATTTCACTAATCCCAATCGAAGTTGAGCGATGAACAGTTCTTCAAATTTCAAACGTCTTAATGCATTTTCGTAATGCTTGATCGAATGAGGAAAATGAATTTGACGTATTGCTTCATAACGGGGCATTAATTTTAATTTACTTACAATTGTTGCTGGCAATATTTCCCCAACTTCACGTTCCGAAATGGCGGCTAACAATGTTTCAGTCAATTTTCCAATTTGCCTTCCACTTAATCCACGAGATTTTAATTTTTCGGTACTGGGATAAACCGGCTCCAGAAAATTCTTCCCCCCCGATGCTGTTTCCGTAAAAAGTTCCAATTCGGGATGTACCATCTGAGGTTTACCTTGAAAAAAACTAATCTTTCCAAAAACGATATACGATTCACCTTCTTTCAACATTTTCTGTATCCATCCTGCGCCTTGAAACCAGGCCAGTTCCAGGCTCCCCGACCGGTCACGTAAATGGCCAACCAGACGCTTTGCTTTTTTATCACCAATCATTTCAATTGAAGACAAAACACCCGTTACCTGAATATAGTCTGTCTGATAATTAATATCTGTTATCAGATTAACTTGAGTCTTATCAATATGTCGGTATGGGAAATGTTCGAGTAAATGCTGGAACGTAAAAATGTTTAATTCCTTTTTCAGCAAATCTGCTTTTTGAGGTCCTACACCTTTTAGGTACTCGATCGGGTTTGATAATATGTTATTTACAGTTGAAATAATTTTATGTTTAAAACAAAAATAAGTGAAAGCCTTTGTAGATAAATAAATTTACTGCTTAAATGGAATCTATTCTGACATCAAATTCAAAAATTCTTTTCCCTTTAATAGTTAACCAATTTTGCCAGCGTATTAACTTTCCTCTCTTTCTGATTAATTATTCTATTCTCCATTAATTGAGTTATTTTACTTGCTGATTTAATACATCTAACTCCAATGCAATTTATTTTCGATTTATTAAAAATTGATTTAAAACTCATTAATTACAAAGACATTCTTTTAAGTTTATTAACAGCTTTTACGGTTTGCCTGTTAACCATTCCGGTTATTATTCGTTTTGCAAAAAAATTTAATTTCCTGGATACACCAAATGCAAGAAAATTGCATACATCGCCCATGCCAACATTAGGAGGTATAGCCATTTTTGCAGGGATGATGATTTCGCTGGTTAGCTGGTACCCTGTTTTGGAAAACAGCTTGATGCATTATTTTTTCTTTTCCGTTTTTATTTTATTCATCACAGGTATTTGGGATGACCTCAAAAACATTCCTGCCAGAATTAAATTCATCATTGAAATTGCCCTTTCATTTATTATTGCCTGGTCGGGCATTCGTATCACTTCATTCGAAGGATTATTTTTTATATGGCAGCTTCCAGAAATAATTCAATATTTAATTACCATTCTATTGATAACCGGACTTACAAATGCATTTAATTTAATTGATGGAATTGATGGACTTGCTGGCAGTCTTGGTTTTATGAGTTTGATTGGTTTAGGATTTTTTTTACATATTAGCGGCGACACATTTATGCCAATGATCGTTTTTACTTTGGCCGGAAGTTTGCTGGCATTCCTTTATTTTAATTTCTCTCCAGCCAAAATATTTATGGGCGATACCGGATCATTGGTCATTGGTTTTGTGATAGCAGTATCCTGTATACGCCTGATTAATTTTAATCAATCTGAATTAGCTCCTCCCCTTTCCAATACACTGCTACTTAGTCTTGGTTTGGTGATGATTCCTGTCTTCGATATGATCCGTGTAATTGTAATACGCATTGTTCAAGGAAAATCTCCTTTTACTGCAGATCAGAATCACATTCATCATATCCTTCTTAACAATGGATTCTCGCATGAAAAAGTAACACAAAAAATATGTTTAGTTCACGGAGTTGTATTGCTTATTGTTTATTGGTTGCAATATCTTAAAATGGAATACAGCATGCTGATACTATTTGTATTCTTGATTTTAGTTGTTGAGTTTTTTAAACGACATAAACCAACAATCTCCTAAAAAGAA
>JAYWEL010000049.1:0-5571 GCA_043779285.1 Chitinophagaceae bacterium
TGGAATTTGCTGACAGAACTAAGTTTTATGAACTGATAAACCAATTAACCCAATTAACTGATAAACTAATAAACTCATTTCAGTTAGGCAATGTCATCAAGAATGGTGTTTCTGTAGCCATTGTTGGAAAACCAAATGCAGGTAAATCAACCCTGCTTAATTCTTTACTGAATGAGAACCGTGCTATTGTAAGTGAAATAGCAGGCACTACCAGGGATACGATTGAAGAAGTGATCAATATTGATGGCATTCTGTTCCGTTTGATAGATACAGCTGGTATCAGGGAACACAGCACAGACAGTATTGAAAAAATTGGCATTGAAAGAACTTTGGAAAAAATTAAAACAGCGGATATTGTACTTTACATGTTTGATAGCAGTATCGAAACCGTCGATAACCTGAAAATTCTTACCACCAGTCTCAAAAAAGAGGGAATAAAATTTCTGATGGTAGCCAATAAAATTGACCAGGAAGATGAGGTTGTTATAAAAGGAAAATATGCTTCTGTTGAAAATACGGTTTTTATTTCTGCAAAAGAAAATCGCCATACTGAAGTTTTGAAGGGAAGGATGATTGACCTGGTTCTTGCAGGGAAGTTAAATACTGAAAATATTGTTGTCACGAATGCCCGTCATTTTAATACTTTAAAAGAAGTACAAAAATCACTGACTGATATTATTTCTGGCTTGGATAATAAACTGCCAGGTGATCTGCTGGCATTAGATATCCGGCGTTGCCTTCATTACCTTGGAGAGATCACCGGGGAGATAACGAATGAAGACCAATTGGATTATATATTCAGCAAGTTCTGTATCGGAAAGTAAAATAATTCAGAGATTAAGTTATTCAAGACTCTATGGAGCTGAAGTTTCTCTTATATTTAAGGTAAGGTCTTTGTTTATTATGATGGTGAAAATTCCTGTTTGCCTGCTGAAACTCTATAATAAAAAAATTATTTCCTTAAACCATTGATTATTTTTTTAAACAATATACATCATGAAAAAATTTCTGACATTCTTTTGCATAATACTTTTCTCTCCCGGGGTAAATGCACAAACTGATCTGCAAAAAGCGGAAGCCATTTTAAAACAAATGACTTTAGAAGAAAAAGTGGGGCAGATGACCCAGGTAACTTTTGCTGTGATTGCAAAAGGCGGATGGGCTGATACGGAAGGCAATATTGATGAAGCAGCATTAAAAAAAGCGATTGACACATACCATGTGGGTTCTATACTAAATGTAAATGCTCATGCTTTTTCAGTTGATAAATGGAACCAGGTAATTAAACAGATACAGGATGAAGCAAATAAAACACGTTTAAAAATTCCTGTAATTTATGGACTGGATGGGATGCACGGGCAAACCTATACATTGAACTCCACTTTATTTCCTCAAAACATTGGAATGGCTGCCAGCCGCAATCCACAACTTGTAATTGAAGCAGCTAAAACCACTGCTATGGAGCTTAGGGCTTCCGGTATCCGCTGGAATTTTGCTCCGGTATTGGATATCGGACGCCAACCTTTATGGAGTCGCTTTGCGGAAACCTATGGCGAAGATGTTTTCATTGTTAAAACTATGGGAGCTGCGGCAATAAGAGCTTATGAAGAAGATGGTTTAAAAAATATTACTGCCGTTGCCAGTTGCATGAAGCACTACCTTGGATATTCAAATCCCAGAAACGGGAAGGATCGTACACCGACTTATATGCCGGAAATTGAAATGAGGGAATATTATTTACCACAATTCCGTGAAGCGGTTAAAGCCGGCTCATCAACCATCATGATAAATTCCGGTGAAATAAATGGCATTCCCGTTCATGCTGATAAATATTTATTAACGGATGTATTAAGAAAAGAATTAGGATTCCAGGGTGTAATCGTTTCCGACTGGGAAGACATTATACGGCTGCATAACAGGCATAATGTTGCTGCTACTCCAAGGCAAGCTGTGGTGATGGCAGTAAATGCAGGAATTGATATGAGCATGGTGCCCAGCGATTTTTCTTTTTATGATTTATTGCTGGAAGCAGTAAAACTGAAAGAAGTGCCTATGAGCCGTATTGATGATGCTGTAAAAAGAATTCTCGTATTAAAATACAAGACGGGTTTGTTTGATAATCCATATACAGAACCTGCTGCAAGAGCAAATTTTGGCAAACCTGAATTTCAAACGCTGGCATTGAATGCAGCAAGGGAATCGATGACATTGCTTAAGAATAAAAATAATGTACTTCCACTTTCTAAAAACACTAAAATATTGGTAGCCGGTCCTTCAGCACAAAGTATTACTGCTTTAAATGGTTGCTGGAGTTATACCTGGCAGGGAAACAATGAACAATGGTATCCGGCAGACAGTAAAACTATTTTACAGGCGATAAAAGAAAAAGCTGGCGAGAAAAATGTTATTACAACAACGGAGAAAGGATTTAATAGTCTTGCAAATTATAATTTGGCAGCTTTGAAAAAAGCAGCAGCTAACGTTGATGTGATTATATTATGCATAGGAGAAGATGCATATGCAGAAAGCCCGGGAAACATCAGGGATTTGGCATTGCCTGAAGAACAAGTGGAACTGGTAAAAGCAGCAGCACTCAGTGGAAAGCCGGTAATTTTAGTATTGACAGAAGGAAGACCAAGGTTTATTACCAATATAGAACCAGCAGTAAGTGGAATTCTTATGACCTATTGGGGAGGAAAAAAAGCAGCAGAGGCAATTGCAGATGTATTGTTTGGTGATTACAATCCGGATGGACTGCTACCATTTAGTTATCCAAAAAGTATGGGGGAATTTGTTTTATATGACAGAAAACCAACCGAGGAAATCCGTGAAGTATTCAATGATGATGCCGGCGGCGGATACGATCCTTTATTTCCATTTGGCCATGGCTTAAGTTATACAAGTTTTGAATATGGCGATCTTCAACTCAGTAGTAATACTTTATCAGCAAATACAAAACTGACAATAACTCTTTCTGTTAAAAATTCGGGAAGCCGCGATGGAAAACATACCGTTGAATTATATACAAGGGATATGTTCGCAAGCATTACACCCAGCATGAAGCGATTAAGAGCTTTTCAAAAGATCAGTCTGAAAGCCGGAGAATCAAAACAAGTAACTTTTACTATTGACAGCAACGATCTGGCTTTTGTCAATGCACAACTAAAAACTGTAACTGAGCCGGGTGATTTTGAATTAATGATTGGTAATAAGAAAGCGAAGTTTAATTATGTGAATTAATAATTATCCCGACTTTGATTTTGTACTAAAAAAATTAACGATTGTCGGGTAGAAAAAATAAAAGAACTTAGACAAACCCCCAAAATGAACTATCATCCATCAACAGACAGGTACGGTAAGATGCTTTATAACCGATGTGGTAAAAGCGGCATAAGATTACCGGCCATTTCTTTAGGCCTTTGGCATAATTTCGGTTCAGTAGATGATTTTGAAAACGGACGCAAAATCATTCATCATGCATTTGACTGTGGCATCACTCATTTTGATCTTGCTAATAATTATGGCCCTGCACCCGGCACTGCAGAAGAAAATTTTGGTAAAATTTTAAAACATGATTTTACTGGTAACCTTCGTGACGAATTAATCATTTCAACCAAAGCCGGTTATTTAATGTGGCACGGTCCTTATGGAGAATGGGGTTCAAGGAAATATTTATTATCAAGTCTTGACCAGAGTTTGAAAAGAATGCAGTTGGAATATGTTGATATTTTTTATTCGCATCGTCCCGATCCGGATACCCCGCTGGAAGAAACGATGATGGCTTTGGATACAGCAGTCAGAAGTGGAAGAGCTTTGTATGCCGGTATTTCAAATTATAAAAAGAAGGAAGCAAAGAAAGCAATTGAAATTTTAAAGCAACTGGGAACGCCTTGTTTAATTCATCAACCCAAATATTCCATGTTTGAAAGATGGGTGGAAGGCGGGTTGCTGGATGTATTGGATGATAATGGAGTGGGCTGTATTCCGTTTTCACCTTTGGCACAGGGCATGTTAACGGATAAATATCTGAAAGGGATACCGGAAAATTCAAGAGCCGCCAAATCGCATGGATTCCTGAAATCATCTGAAATAACAGAAGAAAGACTCGTGCAAATCAATTCATTAAATGAAATAGCAAAACTGAGAAATCAATCATTGGCACAAATGGCGTTAGCCTGGCTATTGAAAGATAAACGGATCACAACAGTATTAATTGGTGCCAGCTCAGTTGCACAGTTGGATGATAACCTTGCCTGCCTGGATAATCTTGAATTTTCTAAACAAGAATTGAATAAAATTGAAAAGATATTGAGAAAACAAATTTCAAAATAGTTTTAAAAAACAACACATGCAAACCAGGAGAAATTTTTTATTCCAGACCGGAGCTTTAGCAGCCGGCACCATGCTTTTAAAATCCTGCACATCCGCTTCCGGAAAAGTTGAGAATGTCGGAGTACAGCTTTATACATTTCGAAAAGAAATGCTGGCTGATGCTAAAGGAACATTAAAAAAAATCGCATCATTGGGGATTAAACAGATTGAATCTGCAAGAAGCGAAAAAGGCCATTATTACGGCCTGTCTCCAAAAGAGATGAAACAGGTTTGTACTGATCTTGGAATGACCCTGCGTAGCGGCCATGCACATATAGATGATAAATGGAATCAAACAATGGATGAAGCAGTAGAGAGCGGACAGGAATATCTGATCTGTTCTACCATGCCAACCGAAGGACAGACCGTGGATAATTATAAAACGGTGGCTGAAGCTTTTAATAAAGCAGGCGAAGAATGTAAAAAGCTGGGAATAAAATTTGGCTATCATAATCATGAGTATGAATATGAAACTCATGAGGGCCAGGTATTATATAATGTATTGCTCGATAATACGCAGGCTGATTTAGTGTATATGGAACTGGATCTCGGTTGGGTAATTGTGGGAGGTAAAGATCCACTGGATTATTTTTCAAAATACCCGGGACGATTTCCTTTATGGCATTTAAAGGATATGGACCTGGCAAAAAAACACAGTGTGGAGTTTGGCAAAGGACAGTTGGATATTTTGGCCATGTTAAAGAACAAAGAGCAGTCCGGATTAAAATTCATGTTTGTTGAACAGGAAGAATATGAAAGCACTCCATTTGAAAGTATGGAGTTTAATATGAATTACCTTAATAATATAAAAGTATAATAGAACTATGATTCCAGTAAAAGCTTTTGCAGCACAGACAGCGGACTCGCCTTTAGCACCTTTCAATTTTGAAAGAAGAGAATTGAGAGAGCATGATGTGTTGATTGAAATTTTGTATTGTGGAGTTTGTCATTCTGATCTTCACCAGGTGAGGGCAGAGTGGGGGAATGAACTCTTTCCGATTGTTCCTGGTCATGAGATCGTTGGAAAAGTTACAAGAGTGGGTTCACATGTAAAAAAATTTAAACCAGGTGATATAGCAGCAGTAGGAGTGATGGTGGATTCATGCAGGGTTTGCAAACCATGTAATGATTGGATGGAGCAGTATTGTGCAGAAGGCATGACCGGAACTTATAATGGATATGAAAGAGATAAGATAACTG
>JAYWEL010000050.1:0-28562 GCA_043779285.1 Chitinophagaceae bacterium
AAACGAACATTGTATTGATTTACAAGGTTTGTATAAACCGAACCAGTAGGCCAAACCTGTGTACCTCGATTGCTTACACTGACTATATTGAATTTAACACCACCATGCCGTTGACATTTTTTTGCAATGACTTCTGGCTGGTCAATACTTTCTATAAACATATCTACTCCTGCAATTTGTTCATCATTCATTTCTTTAGAAACCAGCATCGGATTTTTAATTAATTTAAAATCCGTTGGGGTAATAGGCATATTCGGCAAAATGGGTTTGCTGTTGATCTTTGGGATTTTTCCAAAATTGCCAATGATGGCATTTGCAAATTCCGTGGTGTTCAATGGATGAATATTTTTATCACCAAAATCTCCTGTTCTTATTCCTTGTTCCAAAGTATATAACAAGGCGTTTTCAATAATTGCTGCGTTTTCCATAAATCCAAAATGGCGAAGCATGGCTACACCACTCAATAAAAGTGCTGTAGGATTCGCAATATTTTTTCCGGTGATATCCGGGGCAGTTCCATGTACGGCTTCAAATATGCAGATATGATCGCCGATATTTGCAGAAGGTGCAAAACCCAATCCGCCAATCAAGCCGGCACAAAGATCGGATACAATATCGCCCTGAAAATTGGTCAATACCAGTACATCAAAAAGATCGGGCCTGGTAACCAGTTTCATGCACATATCATCGATGATGACATCATCAGCATTTAATTCGGGGTAATCTTTTGCCACCTCGTAAAAACATTCCAGAAATAATCCATCGGTTATTTTCATGATGTTGGCCTTATGTCCGCAGGTGATTCGTTTTGCATTTTTCTTTTTAGCCATTTCAAATGCATATTTAATCAATTGCAAACTACCCGGACGGGTAATAAAACGTCGGCTTAATGCCACATCATGTGTCAACATATGTTCAATTCCGCCGTAGGTGTCTTCAATATTTTCTCTTACAACGGTAACGTCTATAGGAATTCCGGCTTTTGAAAAAACGGTATCTACACCATGAAGGGTTTGAAACACTCTTTTGTTAGCATACGTGTTCCATGTTTTACGCGCCGTAACATTTACACTTTTCACACCTTTACCCTTAGGTGTTTCCATCGGTCCTTTGAACAGAAAACTTAGATCTTCAATTGTTTTTTGTGCATCGGGAGTCATTCCGTTCGAAAATCCTTTGTCGAAAACCCATTTTCCCATATCAACAAACTCGTATTCCAGTGGAACTTTATTGGCTTTGAAAATATTTAAAACGGCTTCCATTATTTCAGGACCGATTCCATCTCCTTTAGCAACAGCTATTTTCATATACTATAATTTCAAATTTGTGATGATGCATTGAATTCCTGACAAGAATCAAGATTTAATAAGTGGTCGCAAAGTTAATGTATGAGCGTTTAATGGATGTAAATTTTCCTTCATTAATAGATAAGTTTTATCAATTTGTTTACTTTTATGAAAACCCTAAAGAATGATAAGTAAAATTTCAGGAGGTATCGAGATCAGTGTTGAAACTTTTTATCAATCTGACTACAGTAATCCGCAACAACTGGAGTTTATGTTTGCATACCGTATCCATATTGAAAACCACAATTCTTTTCCTGTTAAACTGGTTAGCCGTCATTGGTATATTTTCGACAGCAACGGAAACAGACGAGAGGTAGAGGGTGAAGGCGTAGTTGGTGTACAACCGGTTTTAAATCCTGGCGAAAATTATCAATATGTCAGTGGTTGTAATCTAAACAGTGAAATGGGAAAAATGCATGGACTTTATCAGATGGAAAATCAGTTAAATAATGAAACGTTTAACGTTCATATACCGGCATTCGAAATGATTGTACCTTTTAAAAACAATTAATTCCAAAAAAAATCATCCTGATTATTTAGGCTTGTATTTGGTGTATTCCAATATTTTACGGGCATCGGAATTCAGTAATTCTTTTATACTCATCGAAGGATTTTTGGCTGCAAATTTTTTAATAATCTGTAATCCAATCCATGGACCGATATTGCCGGGAGAATTTTCGGGCATCCCTTGTGTATAGGGCGACTCGCCAATATAGGTTTGTATCTGCACCGGTTCTATGGTATAAAGATTTTCATTTGTAATTAAATAATTCCAGATCAGTCCTTCGTTCTCTTTGCTCCAATCCTGTTGTTGCTTTGTATATCCGGTTATTAATGAATCGCTTTTAGCTGGTAAAAATTGACTGATCAGATACCATTGCTTTCCTTTTTCTATAATTTGTTCAACCAATGTTTTGCCTTTACTTCTGTCTGGATAAATATCATCCGCAACCAGTTTCATAATATCCGAAACAATATATTCTTTTTCAAAACGACGGCTTCTGTATTGAGGTGCCACATTTAAAATGAATGCCTCATTTTGATAGGCAGAAAAATTCTTACCCAAATAAAATTGTAAACTGATGCCAATAAAATCTGGTCCGATGAAATTGGGCGTATATTCTCCATTCAATTCGGCCATGGCATCTATGGGTCCAACAAGGGTTATTGCTTTTGAAACCGGGTAATCAGGAAAATAATATTTTACATATTGAAAAGCTTTTTCCAAATCTTTTTGAATAGGATCAACATTTTTGAATAACATTTTTACCGAATCAAAAATGGCTGTATTCATAGCCAGGTATTTTTTAGTGCCGGGTAAAATAGTTGGATTGTCTGTACTAAAAGCACCAAGGCCTAAAATGTTTTCTATGAAAATAGGTAATAAAGAAGGGTATTTTTTTTGAAGTGCCGGTAGTTCTGTATCCAGGTTATTGGAATCTAATTTGAAAAAATCCTGATCAAACCGTTCCATCGGGATATCGATTTTGATTGCTGAAACATCTGGCCCGGTTTCATTATTACAACAGATTAAAAAAGTAAGGACAAAGATGAAAAAGAATATTTTTTGCATGTGATATAAAACGTTGGATAATCTGATTTGTTGCATTTGTTTCTTCTGACAAATCTAATTCCTTTACTCTGAAACTTATGTTTGGTAATTGATGGTTTTGTTAATCTTTGAATTGCTTTTGATGTAATTTAGCAAAATGAAATGAGCCATAAAAATTATCGAGCAATTTATACAAACCGGCGACCTGCCTGCCGGCAGGCAGGTGATAATTTTTATGATGAATAACATATGGCCAAAAAGCAATAAAAATGAACATATGAAAATTGCCTTAGCACAACAAAACTATCATATTGGAAATTTTGAAGAGAATACCAACAAAATAATTGAAGCTATTGAATGGGCAAAAAAAGAAGGTGCAGACCTGATTGTGTTTTCTGAATTATGTGTTTGCGGTTATTCCCCCCGGGATTTTCTGGAAATAAATGATTTTGTACAACATTGCTACGATGCGGTAGACAAGATAAAACTACATGCAGATACTATCGGTGTGCTCATCGGTAGTCCGGTAAGAAATCCGGCAATAAAAGGAAAGGATCTTTTTAATGCAGCCATTCTTTTATATGAAAAAGAAATAAAGGCCGAGATACATAAAACACTTTTACCCAATTACGATGTGTTTGATGAATACCGATATTTTGAACCTGCAGATAGTTGGAATATCATTGAATTTAAAGGAAAGAAATTAGCCGTAACTATTTGTGAGGATATGTGGAACATGGGCGATAATCCCATGTATCGTATTACACCCATGGAAAAATTAATGCCCTTTGCCCCGGATGTGATGATCAACCTTTCCGCCTCTCCATACAATTATGCACAGGATATTGTTCGAAACAGTATGGTAAAAGCACATACACAAAAATATGGTTTGCCCATGCTGTATTGTAATGCCGTGGGATCACAAACAGAAATTGTATTTGATGGTGGAAGTTTGGTGTACGATATTAATGGCAATCTGGTGAAGGAAATGAAATATTTTGAAGAGGACCGGGCCATTTTCGATCTGGAAGAAATTTCTACGATTGAAAGATCAACCGGCGAGAAACAAGCAGATGCAGTTTATTTTTATTCATCCAGGGATGTAGGACAAGGAGAAGATACCATTGCATACCTCTGCAACGAAAAGAATATTTCAGAAATATACAAGGCATTGATATTGGGTATTCGGGATTATTTTTCTAAAATGGGATTTACAAAAGCAATACTGGGTGCATCCGGCGGTATTGATAGTGCAGTTACACAAGCCTTAGCGGTAGCCGCTTTAGGAAAAGAAAATGTATTATCTGTTCTGATGCCATCTCCGTATTCATCCGATCATTCGGTTAATGATGCTATTGAATTAAGCAAAAATTTGGGTAACGAGTATCATGTCATTCCCATTGAAAAAATATATGATGGTTTTTTGGAAACATTGAAGCCGGTTTTTAAAGAACTGCCATTTAGTGTTGCAGAAGAAAATATACAGAGTAGAACCCGTGGAAATGTATTAATGGCTATGGCCAATAAGTTTGCCCGCCCGGATGACCCGGTCGGACGGGGTTACATTTTATTGAATACATCAAACAAAAGCGAACTGGCCACCGGCTACGGAACCTTGTATGGCGATATGGCCGGGGGTATTTCTGTATTGGGTGATGTATATAAAGTGCAGGTATTTGCCTTGGCGAAATATATCAATCGGGATAAAGAAATTATTCCTGAAAATTGTATTTCAAAACCACCATCTGCCGAATTGCGACCCAATCAAAAAGACAGTGACAGTTTACCAGCGTATGAAATCCTTGATGATGTTTTGTTTGAATACATTGAATTAAGAGAAAGCCCTAAAAATATTATTGCAAAAGGATTTGATACTGCATTGGTTCAGCGGGTACTTAAATTGGTGAATACAAATGAGTATAAACGAAATCAATTTTGCCCTATTATCCGGGTTAGTTATAAAGCATTTGGTGTTGGAAGGAGGCTGCCTATTGTAGCAAAATATTTGTCCTGAGAAATGGATCAAAAGGCTAAAAATTAATTCATCATATCTTGCAGCTTACATGACAGGAACTGTTTACAAATCAACCGGTAGTTGGTATATTATAAAAGATGAAGCCGGCAGAAGTTGGAATGCCAGATTAAAAGGCATTTTTAAAATTGATCATATTACTTCAACCAATCCGCTGGCTGTTGGCGATATCGTAAATATGGATATTGATAATGAGTTGGAAAACGCCGCAATCATTACCTATATCCATGACCGCAGAAACTATGTAAACAGGCAATCTCCTAAGGGCAGGCATTTGCATCATATCATTGCGGCAAACCTCGATCAGTCTTTATTAATTGCCACATTAAAAGATCCTAAAACATCACAAGGTTTCATCGATCGTTTTTTAACTGCATCAGAATCTTTTCATGTTCCATCCATTATCGTATTTAATAAGATAGATATTTATAAACAAAAGGAATTCGATAAACTGGCCGAATTAAAGGACATGTACGAGGCAATTGGTTATACTGTAATACCTATGAGTGTTTTACAGCATATCGGTGTGAATGAAGTTAAAGATAAATTAGAAAATAAAACAACCTTGATAAGTGGACATAGTGGTGTTGGAAAATCTACTTTCATCAATTCTATTTTTCCGGAAATAAAAATTAAGACACAGGATGTAAGTGAGTGGAGTGGAAAAGGTTTGCATACAACAACCTTTGCTGAAATGTACGACCTGCCTGCTTCTGGCAGGATCATTGACACACCAGGTATCCGTGAATTTGGATTGGTGGATATCAGTAAAAAAGAATTGTCGCAGTATTTTCCGGAGATGAGAGTATTGATTAATGATTGTCAATTCAACAATTGCATGCATTTAAATGAGCCCGGATGTGCAGTAAAAGAAGCGGTTGAACATGGAGCCGTCAATATGGATCGATACATCAGTTATTGTACCATCCTGGAATCTATTGAAGGAAAATTATGGTGATATCAGGCAATGTTTTGCTTCATATCCATATTCATGATCTTGCTTTGCAATACACTTGCCAATTCCACCACTATTTTATTTACTTTCTGTAAAGCTTCTCTTGTCTTTGCAGGGAAAATAGAAACACCTGTGTAAATACTGTAGTGAAGTGTAAGTAAATGACTGTTGAATTGAAATTCCCAATCAATGGAATCAAAATCATCTTCTTTGTGATTGAAACGTACCTGAAGGTCATCGCTCAAAATGTTTGCAACCTGGTAGAAGCGTTTCAAACCGCCATCATCATCGATGACTGCTTCGGTGCAACCTAAGGTAGTTCGTAGGGTGAGGCTCATAGTTAAAGGGTTTAAGTTTTTAATAGGACAGATTTATCAGCCAAGAAGTTGCATAGACAACAACTTATGCTTTGATTTTTTTTACTTTCGGAATTTTTTCACCACTTAAAAGCTTTTCTGCCCCCACATTTTTGCCATCGCTTTTACAACCATATTTTGGTGCAAAAGCTTTACTCCATAACCTGCAAGATGAAAAAATCATCAGAAAACAAAAAAGTAATACAATTGAAATTGTTTTCTTCATAATATAAAAACGAAAAATCAATCATTTAATTGTTCCTAAATATCAGTTACTTAGAGGGGAAAGTTTTTAATACTGGCTTGATTGTTTATTATTTTTTAAACCAGTCTGCATATTTAATGTAGTTATCGGCAATACGGTTTATTTCCCCACTTATTTTCTCTTCCGGAATATCCTTTACTTTCTTTGCAGGCACACCGGCATAGATACTACCTGCTTCACAAATGGTTCCTTCCAATACTACTGCACCTGCTGCAATGATGGTATTACTGTGAACTACGGCATTGTCCATGATTATCGAGCCCATCCCGATCAACACATTGTCGTGTATAGTACAACCGTGAACAATAGCGTTATGTCCGATAGAAACATTATCACCGATAATCGTTTTTGTTTTTTTGTAGGTACAATGTAATACAGCGCCATCCTGTATATTTACTTTATTCCCAATACGAATACTGTTTACATCGCCCCGGATTACTGCATTAAACCAAACGCTGCATTCATCACCCATCATCACATCACCAACAATGGTTGCATTAGGTGCAAGGAAACAATTTTTTCCAATCACAGGGGAAACGCCTTCAACCGGTAGTATCAAAGCCATATTTTATTTTTTATGAAATTAAATCACCGGATGAATTGATCCGGGTTCATTCCTGTTTCTTTTGTAAACTTATCTTTGCAAATATCCGGATTTGTAAACGACATTTGTTCAACTACACTTGTATGGATTAATTTTAACACACTTTTGAATAAATGAATCAACGGGAATTATTTTTTCGTCATTTGGCACAAACATCTCCTGCTCCGCTTGCATTAGAAATAGTGAGGGCAAACGGAACCATATTGTATGATGCAAACGGAAAAGAATATATCGACCTGATTGGTGGCATCAGTGTAGGAAATGTTGGACACAGGCATCCAAAAGTAATTCAGGCAATACAGGATCAGTTGGACAAATATCTCCACATCATGGTTTATGGAGAATTTATACAATCGCCGCAGGTGCAGTTTGCAAAATTGTTGACAGACTATTTGCCAGCTTCACTCAATGCAGTTTACTTTACCAATTCGGGTGCCGAAGCGGTGGAAGGAGCTATGAAGCTGGCTAAACGGGTAACTAACCGTACACAGATCGTTGCATTCAATCAATCATATCATGGTTCAACGCAAGGCGCTTTAAGTATCATCGGTGATGAGTACTGGCGAAATGCATACCGTCCATTGTTGCCGGATATTTTTCACCTGAAATTCAATGAAATGAATTCATTGGATTTTATTACCGATAAAACAGCCTGTGTATTTGCGGAAACTATTCAGGCAGAAAAAGGAATTATTTCTCCATCTGCAGCATGGATGAAAGCATTAAGAGAGAAGTGCACTGCAACCGGAACCCTGTTGGTGTTGGATGAAATACAAACAGGGTTTGGAAGAACCGGTAAGCTTTGGGGATTTGAACATTTTGATATAGTTCCTGATATTCTTTTATTGGGAAAAGCATTGGGTGGTGGCATGCCCTTAGGCGCATTTATTGCAGATGCTGAATTGATGAATGTATTAACGGAAGATCCGGTTCTTGGTCATATAACAACTTTTGGTGGTCATCCGGTTTGTTGTACAGCAGGTAAAGCAGCCATGGAAGCATTGTTGGAAGAGAATATGATGGCCGAAGTAAAAATGAAGGAAGAACTATTCTGTTCTTTATTAAAACATCCATCCATAAAATCTGTGCGGTCATTTGGATTATGGCTGGCTATAGAATTCGATTCGTTTGAAAAAAATAAAATAATAATTGATTACTGTATTGAAAATGGAGTAGTGACGGATTGGTTTTTATTTGCTGCCAGTTGCCTGCGCATTTCTCCACCTCTTACTATTTCCAAAAAAGAAATACGAAAGGCCTGTGAAATAATTCTTTCTGCTTGCGAAAAATAATGATTGATTTTAATTATCAATAATCACTTTAGCCAGGTCTTCCACTTCCACGATCATTTCAATTTCAACGGCCATTCCATTGGGTAATGAATTCATGCCGACAGCAGATCGTGCATGCCGGCCTTTTTCTCCAAAAACTTCAACCATCAGGTCAGAGAAACCGTTCATTACTTTCGGTTGATCTTTAAAGTCGGCAGTACAATTTACCATGCCCAAAACTTTGACGATTCGTTTTACCTTATTCAGGTCTCCCAACTCTGCTTTTAAAACAGCCAATAAATTAATACCTGTCAACCGGGCAGCATGTACGCCTTCTTCAATGGAAAGATCGGCACCAACTTTGCCTGTAATGTAAGTTCCGTCAGACTTTGACGGGCCTTTACCTGCCAGAAAAAGTAAATTGCCAGTTCGTACCACATGTACATAATTGGCAATTGGTTTTGGAACCTGCGGAAGAATAATTCCTTTTTCAATCAGTTTTTTTTCTGCATCCTGTGCAAAGATTGAAATTGAAAAAATAAGTAAGCTCAGAAAAACAATCAACTTTTTCATTTTAAAAAAATTAAAGTGGTTTATAATAATTTAAAAACTATTGCTGCTAAAAATCCACCAATGACAGGTCCGGCAACCGGTATCCATGCATAAGCCCAGTCGCTGTCTCTTTTTCCTTTTATGGGTAAAATGGCATGTATGATTCTTGGTCCAAGATCACGGACAGGATTGATAGCATAACCAGTAGGTCCACCCAATGAAAGACCAATACCTAAAACCAATAAGGCCACCGGAAGTGCATCCAAAGCACCAAGACTACTTGCCGGAGAAAGAATGTGTAATATGCCAAAAACAAAAACAAAGGTTCCGATAACCTCGGAGATAAGATTATTAAAAGAACTACGGATTGCCGGACTGGTGCAGAATACCGCCAGTTTTAATGCAGCATCTTCTGTCTGGTCGAAATGCTGTCGATAACTGATCCATACAAGAACTGATCCTGTCATTGACCCCAGTAGTTGGGCAGAAATATACATGGGTGTATCGGCCCAGGCAAACTTACCCAGGTAAGCTAATGCAATTGTTACTGCAGGGTTTAGGTGTGCACCACTGGAAGCTGCAACGGCGAATACGCCGGTAAATACAGCAATGCTCCATCCTAATGTTATTACAATCCATCCACTGTTATGACCTTTGGTTTTGTTTAAAACTACATTGGCAACAACACCGTTACCCAGAACAATCAATAAAGCAGTTCCAATAAATTCACCAATAAAAGGAGACATAGCAATTTGTTTTAAGTTTTAGTTTGGTTGTTTGATAGAGGAAGATAATTCTTCGCTATTAATTTAAATTGATTTACCTGATTAATTATCCAGTTTTCATTCAATTGCTTTTCCTGTGCAATAATACGGGCCACTTTTTCGGCAACTTCCATGGATGCTTTTGCATTCAGCAATAAAGACCTTGTTCTTCTGGACAAAGCATCTTCTACGGTCATGCACATTTCGTTGCGCACCGACCAAATAATTTCTGCAAACGTATAAGGCAAGTCAGGATGAATTTTTTCTGACATTGAAGGATCTTCTTTCATGATTAATTCTATGCTCTCTGCATCAGCACCATAGAAGTATCGGGGGTTATTATAATCAACTGAGTCTGTCCATCCATGAATCTTCAGGTCTTTGGTAATGCATTTAGTTTCTGTATTAAATTTTTTACATACAAGATCGATCAGTTCTTCAGCCATTTTCCGATAGGTAGTCCATTTGCCCCCGGTTATGGTTACAAGCCCAGAATCTGATTCTGTAATCTGATGTTCTCTGGATAATGTGGCAGTAATTTTTGAAACGCTTTTTACCAGCGGTCTTAATCCTGCAAATACGCTCAGCACATCATTGCGGGTTGGATCTTTTGATAAGTATCTGCCAATATGTGTAAGTATATAATCAATTTCATCATCCTGTGCAATAGGTTCACTTGATGCATGATCTACCGGCGTATCCGTTGTTCCTAAAATTATTTTTCCATGCCAGGGGACAGCAAATAAAACCCGGCCATCATCCGTATGTGGAATCATGATAGCCGTTTCACCGGGTAAAAAAGATTTATCAATAACCAGGTGCACACCCTGGCTCGGAGCAATGATGGATTCGTTTGTGGAATCATCCATTTTTAAAATAGCATCGGTAAATACACCTGTAGCATTGATGACGATTTCTGCATTTATGTTGTACGTTTTTTCATTGATGGAATCCCAAACAGTTACTCCATTTATTTTTCCATCTTTTTTTAAAAGTTCGGTTACAGCACAATAATTCAATAGTACAGCTCCTTTATCAGCTGCAGTAGATGCCAGATTTATAGCTAACCGGGCATCATCAAATTGGCCATCATGATATAGAACAGCACCACGAAGTCCTTCCGGATCCAGTGTAGGTGCCAATTGTAAGGTTTCTTCCAACGATAAAAACTGGGAAGGTCCGAGACCGAGTTTACCCGACATCCAGTCATACATTTTCAATCCGATGCCATAGAAAGGAGCTTCCCACCATTTATAATTTGGAACAATAAATTTCAGATTACGAACTAGGTGCGGTACATTTTTTAATAATAAGCCACGTTCCTCCAACGCTTCAATTACTAATTTAATATTGCCCTGCTGTAGATAACGGACACCGCCATGAATCAATTTTGTACTTCTTGAAGAGGTTCCTTTGGCGAAATCATCCCGTTCAAACAGGATTGTTTTTAATCCTCGGGAAGCCGCATCAATTGCTGCTCCAAGTCCGGTTGCACCGCCACCAATAATGCATACATCCCACTCTGGAGTTTGCTGCATTTTTTGTAACATCTGTTGACGGTCCATAAATTGAAATGAATATGCTTTGTAGAATATTTATTGTTTTATGCTGCATTGTCGGCCCAGGCTATACTGGCTTTCACAGCTCTTTTCCATCCTTTAATCAAATGTTCTTTTTCTTCCTGATTCAAGGATGGGCTGAATAATTTTTCCTGTTGCCATTGTTGTTGAATTTCATCAATATTTTTCCAAAACCCTACGGCTAATCCTGCTAGGTATGCTGCACCCAATGCGGTAGTTTCTGTAATTTTAGGTCGTATCACTTTTGTATTTAACACATCGCTTTGAAATTGCATCAGTTGATCGTTGATGGTAGCTCCACCGTCTACTCTTAATTCTGCAATGGAAATTCCTGTATCGGCTTCCATTGATTTTAAAACATCATGTGTTTGATATGCAATACTATCAAGAGAAGCTCTGGCTATATGTGCATCTGAAGATCCTCTGGTTATTCCAAAAATACTTCCTCTGGCATGTTGGTTCCAATAAGGTGCTCCCAGTCCTGCAAAAGCCGGTACAAAATAAACACCTTCACTGTCTTTTACTTTAGCGGCTAATTCTTCTACTTCTTTAGATGTGGATATAATTTTTATTCCATCTCGAAGCCATTGTACGGCTGCACCGGCAATGAACACACTGCCTTCCAAAGCATATTCTGTTTTTCCGTTTATTTTCCATGCAATGGTTGTCAATAAATTATTTTTCGATTCAAATGCTTTTTCACCGGTATTCATCAGCATGAAACATCCGGTACCATACGTATTCTTGACCATGCCGGGTTGTGTACACATTTGTCCGAATAAAGCGGCTTGCTGATCGCCTGCAATACCTGCAATCGGAATATTTGAATGTTGTACAATATGGCCGGTATGCCCATAAATTTCACTGGATGATTTTACTTCCGGTAAAACTGATCTGGGAATATTGAATAAAGTCAATAATTCTTCATCCCATTCTCCGGTATGAATATTTAACAACATGGTGCGGCTTGCATTGGATGCATCTGTCACATGTACTTGTCCTCCTGTGAGTTTCCAGGTTAACCAACTGTCAATGGTGCCAAATGCCAGCTCACCCTTATCTGCCTTTTCCCTGGCTCCATCTGTATTATCTAAAATCCATTTCAATTTTGTGGCAGAGAAATAGGCGTCGATAATCAAGCCTGTTTTTTGCTGAATCATTGCTGCATGACCTTTCAACTTTAATTCATCGCAATAAGCAGCAGTTCTACGGTCCTGCCAAACAATGGCATGATATATTGGTTTGCCGGTATTTCGATCCCATACAACCGTTGTTTCCCGCTGATTGGTAATGCCAATTGCTGCAATCTGATTCATGCTGATGCCTGCATTGGCCACTGCTTCTGCCATGGTACCAAACTGTGTACTCCAAATTTCGTCTGCATTATGTTCAACCCAACCAGGTTGCGGAAAAATCTGTGTAAATTCTTTTTGTGCCGAACCTTTTATGTTTCCCTGAATATCAAAAATGAGGCTACGACTACTGGTTGTTCCCTGATCGAGAGCTAGAATATATTTATCTGACATGAATTATTTTTTATATCAGGAAGATACAGAAATCTTTTACTTGAAGTGGATTGATGAAATGAATTATTTAATTAAAAGCTTAACCGGAAACTTCCAAAAACACCAAATCGTTTGGTTGATGTTGACAGATCCGAAGGAGCAACCCTCCATACCAGATCGAGTCGAAGAACTTTTAAAATATTGTCAATACCGGTGCCAAGTTCTATATAGCTTCTTCCATTCAAAGTCTGGAATAGATGACCTGGAACAAAATTCAAATCTAGATTGGGTTGTGATAAACTTCCCCATAAAACTTTTGCATTCCAGAATTGCCTGAATCTTAATTTGGGTATAAAACGGAAAATGCCATTCCCAATATTGTGTTCAAAATTTACCCCGGCATATTCATCACTGACAAACTCATACCGGTTCATCATATTGAAAGCAAATTTATTGTAGTAGTACAGTTCATTACCGGGATGAATATCCAATAACACATAGGGTAGACTGCCAAAAGTTTTACCGCCATATATACTGTAATCGATATGGCCGTATGGCGGTATATTTTTATAATCGGAAATACTGCCAAATAATTTTGTGTAATTATAACTGCTTTTGAAAACACCTGCCATTCCTTTTGAAATATTTAGATCTACAATTGGGTAAGGGCTGCCGATGCTAATTCGGTTGAAATTACTTTCCAGAAATTTTTCTAAAAATGCGTAACGGAGTTGAAGTGTAACATCAAAACTGCTTAAAGGAATTCCACCATTTGTTACCGGGAAAGAAGTTTTTAAAGGCAGGTTTTTAAGCGGAGTGAATTCTTTGTGACTGACAATGAAACGGCTTCCAAATCCGGAATTTGTTTCGTGATAAAAATCCAGTCTTTTTTCACTAACATTGATAAATTTAATGGGCACGTTTGCTTTGCGGATAGCTAAAGCAAATACATTATCGGCCGAAACTTCGCCATAATAATTCTGTCCAAAGTCAAGGTCATTCACATACGAAAGCCGCAGGGAAGTTCGTGGGTGTTTGTTAAAAAGATAATAGGCTTCTGCCTTTCCTTTCATTTTTTTATCTGTAAATCCGTATGCCGCATACGCATGCAGCCAAAGCTTTTTGCTGAATTTAGTATTGGTGCCCAAATCGAAACGGGCACGGTATCCTTCCCAACCATTGTAAGTAAACCAATAATACCATGGGCCTAATTCCAGATTCCCTTTGTTGAAATATCCGGTGGAAATTAAATAAATTGTACTGCTTAATTTATTATACGAAGGTAACTTCATGATGGTATCAATCATTTGAATGATCGATTTTTCAGTGTGTGTTAACTCCTCATGTCTGGATTTTTGCCAGAAACTTTTGTCCTGGTCCATGGCATCAGCTAATGTGAGGGTCTCTTCCAGCATTTTGTTTTTCTCCAATTCCTGAATAACCGTTTCGTCATTGACTTTTACATTTTTGTAGGTAGTTGTTTTCCGTCCTATAAAACCTGGTTTATCTTTTCCAAGAATGGAAACATCGGCAACAAATTTATCTTTTGATAAAAACCAGACATTGTCATTGATCATTTTATATTCCTGAATCAAACTCAGGTTTTCCAAAAAATTTACATTGGCTTCTTTTCCCAGTCGTAAATTCATTTTCTGTATGGCAAACGTGGTGTCATGTACCCAGCAATCTCCTTCAAATGTATTTTCTCCTCTTCTTTTTGGAGTAAATACCAGGTGATAGAATCTTTGCAGATTTACATATTGTGTATCTGTAACCCGGTAGTGATAATAATTATCGCCATGATCACTTATTGGACTGATAAACTGTTTGTCGAAAACCGGAATAAAATTATTGTACACATTTACAACCTGGTCCATTCCACCCAACAATTTCAATACACTTTCATTCCTCACACCATTGGTGTTTCCGGCTTTAATTACTTCTCGTCTTTTCAACGGTTTTTTTTGATAATAATAGTCAGAAAGAACTTCTGTTAGATAAACAGGCAGAAAAGGAAGTATTTCCGTGCTATCGATATGGTCAACCATTATATCTGTAACCGGTTTCAGTTGGTTTCTGAGAGGTCTTAAAAACTTTGAATTGGAAACCTTGTCCGGATTGAAATTGGTTATGTCTATTTCCAGTTTGTTGTATAGTTCGTAAGAAAAATTATCAAAGCGATAGCGATTGTTGAACTCTTTGTTATTAACTATTTTTCGCCAGATAAGTAATCCTTTATTTACTTTAACACGAACCTTTACCGGTTCAAGATATGTTGCTCTCTCCAGGGTTATATTTACAACCAGTTCATTTTTTGTTTTATCAATAATAAATTGAAAGGGTTGGTATCCTACATTAGTAATCTCGAGTGTATCGGAAGGCCAGTTGTTTAGGTTGAAAGAAAACTGTCCATCGATGTCTGACAATTTTCCAATAGTGGTGTTTTTAAAATAAACAGATGCAAAAGGAATGACTTCGTCACTATGAGAATCTTTAATTACTCCACTGATAATTTTGTTTTGAGCAACAGAGGGAAGTTGTAAAATGAAAAAAAATAAAAGGAAAGTAATCTGTTTACACATCAGGTCTATATTAAATCAAAGGTACACAAGGATGAATGAATGCGGAATGATAAATAGTTAAGCAGTGTTTAAAAAGAATGAAATTTAATTTGACAGTTAAATAGAAATCATTAACTTTGAAAAACAAAGTACTTTTTATGGAAGAACAAAATAGTAAACAACCCATGGAAAATGAAAGCATGGATACGCTAAAGCACATTCGGAATATCATGGAAAAAAGCAGCCGTTTTAGCAGTTTAAGCGGATGGAGTGCAGTGTCTGCAGGTTGTATTGCCATTGCAGGAGCCTGGTTTGCAGGAAGTGCAATGACTGCTGTAGGCATTCAACCCAAGAATCTCTCTTTATGGAGTGAAGTGCATAATCTGAATTTTATAGTTGACCTGCGAACCATTGTGGAGTCAGATATTTTTATCATTGCACTCTTAACTTTTATTGCAGCATTCAGTTTAACCATCTTGTTTACCTATTTACGTAACAGGAAGCAGGGAATCTCTATCTGGAGTGCAACATCAAAAAGGGTGATGATGCACGTAGCATTACCGATGCTTGTCTCCTTGTTTTTTTTAATCCGGATAATTCAGTTTGGCATATTTGGTTTGATACCGCCTGTTTGCTTACTATTCTATGGTCTGGGTTTGGTTAATGTAGGTAAGTACAGCTTGGACGAAGTGAAGTATTTAGGATTTGGTATGATTGTGATTGGATTGGTCAATTGTTGGTTTATACAATATGGGCTTTATTTCTGGACCGCCGGATTTGGTTTGTTGCATATTGTATATGGAATTTATATCTGGATGAAATACGAAAAAAATCAGGTAATTGATGAAAACTAAGATACGGGGTACGGGAAATCCATTGGAACTACTAAACAAAACTTTCGACAGTCGTGTAAGACTGGGGATTATGAGTGTGTTGATGCTGAATGAAAAAGTGAATTTTAAGGAGTTGAAAGAATGGGTTGCTGTAACAGATGGTAACCTGGCGTCTCATCTAAAAACATTGGAAGAGGCAAATTATATAAAAGTGCAAAAAGGATTTATTGGCCGTAAATCCAATACAACCTATACACTTACAAAATCAGGGGAAAAAGATTTCAGGAGCCACCTGGAAGTTTTGGAAAAGATGATAAAATCTATCGGTTAATTTTTAATAATAAAAAATGAAAAATCAGTGGTTTAAAAGAGCCGGATGGATTTATATTCCCATTCATTCGGTAGGCATGTTTATTACAATACTTGCCATTGTTTTTATGATACCAGTTATCATAGCTACAGTCCGAAACGGTCATTCTGTGAGTGATGATTTGAATACCCTTTTTGTATTTGCAAGTTGTACTGCTTTCTGGTGGAAATGGATTGCAGAAAAAACATCCTAAAAAAAGCCTTCCGAAGAAGGCCTTGATTATATTGATGTGGTTATTTAGAAATCGACACCCATGGCAAAATAAAACATGGGTTTGTTTTTAAAGAATGAATTCATTTCCCATGCACCGTCAAACCGCAGGAAATAACCTAATAGTGTACTGCGAACGCCAAAGCCATAACCACCTGCAAATGGTCCAAGACCACCTGCTTTTACTTTTACACTTAACGGATTTCCCGGTACTCTATATATGACTCCCGGCCTTTCTATTTTATCATAATTACCATTCCAGGCAGTACCCAAGTCGATGAATTGAACCAACTGGAAATTTCGAAGAAATGCATTGTTGATAGGTTTGTTGAGTAAACTGGTGAAAACCGGTACACGGACTTCACTGTTTACTACAAAAGCATTGTTTCCATTGGCTACATTTTGTTTAAAGCCACGCAGGTTTACCGCTAGGGATTGAAAAGCATAGGTCTGATCGGGATCAGGCGTATTGGCACTATTAAACTTGGGTGCAAGCCAATTGTCTACGCCGCCTAAATAGTAAATGAATTTTTCGGGCCCCCAGGAAATATCAGCTGCTGCACGAACTGCCCAGATAATGTTCCGGTAAATAGGTAAATAATGTCTGGCATCGGTACCAATATTGATTGTGTATGGATGTTCCTCACTTCCGGTTTTTGAAATTCTGGAATTGAAGTCCATATAAACTTTGTAACGTAATCCGTTCCATATATTGAGTGTCGGAGAAATAGCATCGTCATGCACATATTCTACATGTATTAATCCATAGGTTTGTATTTCATCCGCTAAGTCCAAAGATTGAGGGAAAAAGTCATTCGCTAATGCAGTTAATCTATCCTTACGATAGGCCACATTGAATCGAAGACTTTTTACTTTATTAAATGGATAGGAAACAGTTGCCTGAAATAAATTGGAGGTTTGTTTAACATTAAATGGAATATTTGGATCATCATATGGTGGTGGATTCATCAGAGAATTCCTATAATATGTAAATCCGTAATCGAGCCTCTTTTTCAGGTACTGCGTAGTAAAAATATATTCATTGTTTTTCAAATCTGGACTGACACGAAATCCTCCGGCAAATTTCCAATCTTCCATCAGGTCCGAAGCTCCAACCCGTATAATACCATTGAAAGGATTGCCGTTACTGAGATTGATAGGGCCAGATCCGCCGGCATATGGTTGAAAACGATTAACCAACACATTATTATTGAAACCACTTACAATATAATCGTTAAAAAATTTAGCTGGTCTGTAACGGAAAAGTTTGGCTGTTTTTAAAACAGGTTCTTTTGCATCTATAAGTGCGGCATCAAAAATTTTCCCTATCCGGGAACTATCTTTTTTCTCATCCGCAAATTCATTTTGGAAAAAGTCATCTTTTTTAGCAATCCTTTTTTTATCAGCTTCTTTCAGCATTTCTTTACCGGAAACCAAACGTTCTTCTTCCAATTTTTTCTTAATAAATTCTGTTGGTTTTGCGGTAATATTTCTTCGGCGCAATGTATTTTCATCAACCCGTAAACGATAAAGGAATTTAAAATCTCCTTGCCTCACTACTTCACTAACCAAGGTATTGTCACCAGCTGTACGTGTTTCCAAAATACTGCTTTGGTAATTACTTAATGGAAAAACATAGGAAGAGTCATTGGTAATAGAAACAAATCCAACCGAATCAATATCGGTTTTACTCCATTCATTTAATAAGCTATCTACTTCTTTTCTTTCGGGATTGCGTAATACCTCATCCCCAATAAATATCAACGTATCTAAGCCTGCCCTTTCGGTTTTAAAAAACCCGGCATAGCGATTATTAATTCCATTCTCATCACTGACAAAAGTAAAATGTGAGGAATTGTACTGCGATGGGAAACGGGCATTGCCATTCCGGATATTGCTTAATTGCGACACCTGTTTGAATTCTGATTTGTTCCAGTTGTCAATTAAAAATATATTGAACTTGTCATGCAGCGTAGTGCTGTCCTTACTTACAGCGGTTGCAGAAGTTCTGTTGCTACTGTAAATAATGCCGGTTTTATTGGGGAACGCTACAAAAGAAGCATCCAGATTATCGAACACATCATTGGTTACTTGTTCAATCGTTTGTTTATCTATTTTATAAACAAAAATATCAGACTGGCCACTTTTAACGGCAGAGAATAATAGTGTATTTGCATCCAACATATACTTCATATCCTGTACCTGACTGAACATAGGCAGTTCCTGTTTTACCGTTTTAAATCGAGAAACGGCATCATACACGAAAAGTTTTACTTTACCTTCTTCGTTGTAAACACAGGCCAGACGAGTTCCTTTTCCGTCCCAGGCAAGAATCGGATAATTGGGGTGCGGTTTATCTTCCCGGTTCTTTGGTCCTAATTTTAAAAGCACTTTACGATTTACAAAATTTTCATTCAGCACAACAGTATATTGACCATTCTTATATTCGGTAACGGCATAAGTAAAACTTCTGGGAGATGGATTGGCATTAAACCGGATAAAATCTTTTTTAGTAATTTCTTCGGATACCGATAATTGCCCTTTCGGAACATTTTTACGTCCTCGCAAATCTTTAAAATTCCGATCTGATTCATCCCGCATGAAGTCCTTTAATATTTCCTTGAATTTTTTCTTTGCTAATTTTTTTGATGCGGTATTCAGGTTACGATAAACCCTTGCCAGGTAAAGAAAATAGGTTGTTTTATTTTTGCCGTATTTGTTAGACAGATAATACCAGAATGAATGACCGGCCAACAATGGTTTTTCAAAAGCAAATTGATAAAAATTAGAATATCGACCTGAAAGAAGAGCAGATTTTAACTCGTCATCAATTGTTGTGCTCCAGTTATCGGCGGCGTAGGCTACATAGCCATCAATCAACCATTGAGGTAAGTCGAGCAATGCCTGATTGGCTGCAAACTCTCCGAGATTATCTCCGAATAATAAATTTTCAACTAATATCCTTGCTATACCCTGACGAATCTGGTTTTTTAAATTTGCATGATTACCATCAAAATAAACCAACATTTTATTATTTACCAGTTTGGTTACCCCACCGGTATTTTGCCAATCAATTCCAATTCCAATATTGGATTGTTGCATCTCATCAAAACTATTGAATACAACAATATTGGTTCTTCGCTGCATGCCATATTCAACAAACTCTTCTATTCCTTTCAAATTATTTTCCGCAATTTGGACAACATACTTACCCAATTCTAATCCATTCTGGCTGAAGTAGGTATTGAAATTATCTGTCTGATAATAATTCCAATTGAATTTTTGATACTGAACCCGGTTCTTGCCGAACTCAACGGTACTAACCTGCGCATAACTGTTTGACTTGGTAAAAATGGTTAATGCGATTACAAAACTGACTAGTAGGCTTGATGATTTATTCATACTTTACTGATGTTGAGCAAATCTAAGATAGCTTTGTTCCTTGTGAAGTTTAATTTTATTAATCTAAAATACAAAATAAGATTCATGTTAAAAGTTAAGGCATTTACATTTAATCCGGTTCAGGAAAATTCCTATATCCTTTACAATGAAAATCTGGAATGTATTATTATCGATCCGGGTTGTTATGATAATACAGAAAAAGAAGAACTGAAGGCATTTATAGAGGATAATAAATTGAAGCCAATCATGTTATTGAATACACATTGCCACCTGGACCATGTTTTTGGTAATAAGTTTGTAGCGGAAACTTGGGGATTGAAACTGCACATACATCCATTTGAAAAGAAAATGCTTGAAATGGCTCCTGCATCCGGTATCATGTGGCAGTTGCCGTTTGATAATTACGAAGGTGAACTTGTTTATATGAAAGAAAATGAATCCATAACGATCGGGGAAGATTCACTGAAAATTCTTTTTACACCTGGCCATTCACCGGGCAGTGTTAGTTTTTATAATGCTAAAGAAAATTATGTTATTGCCGGTGATGTACTTTTTTATTGTAGCATTGGAAGGGCCGATTTACCCGGAGCAGATTACGATACCTTATTAAAAAGTATCAAAACACAATTGTATGTTTTGCCGGATGGTGTAATCGTTTACTCCGGTCATGGTCAAACGACAACTATCGGATTTGAAAAAACGAATAACCCATTTTTAAAGGGAGATTAATAGTTTCACCTGAATAGTTTTCCGATATACGGGAAGTTGGTAAATTCTTTTCTTTCCACCCGTAAAATTAATAGAACAAATAAACTAACGGCGACTATACCTGCAGTATGATTGATTAATACATTGCTGTTGAATGAACCTAATAAATGATGCAAAGCATAAAGCATGACACTGATTATGAGATAAGCCAGTAATTTTTTCCATGCATAGGGAATTCGGTAATGCTTTTGTCCCAATACAAAAGAGATAACCATCATACTGCCATAGCAGAAAAAAGTTGCCCATGCACAAGCCATGTATCCATAGCGGGGTATGAATAGATAGTTTATAAAAATGGTTATTGCCGATCCGGCTAATGTTATCCAGGCACCCGTCATTGTTTTATTGGTGATCTTATACCAGATGGACAGGTTATAATAAATACCCAGAAATATATTAGCTAACAATAAGATGGGTACTACTTTCAATCCAGCCCACATATCCGGATTTTGAATAAATTCTTTCCATATATCCAGAAAAAGAACAACAACCAGGAACATACAGCAAACAACAATGACAAAAAACTTCATCACTCTTGCATAGGTTTTCTGTGCATCTTCCTGCATAGATTGTTTAAAAAAGAAGGGTTCGGCTCCCATCCGGAATGCCTGAATAAAGAGTGTGATTAAAATAGCCAGTTTATAGTTTGCACTATAGGTTCCCACCTGGAATTTTATATCATCGGGTGTAGGGGCAACAGACCACCAAACCAGCATAATCCGGTCAAGTGTTTCATTGATCATTCCACCAAAACCAACTACAATAAGGGGAAGGGTATAAATCATCATCTCCTTCCAGAGTTTAGTATTGAACTGCCAGCGGAAGCTGAAAAATTCTTTTTTTAATAAAACGAACGTAAGGAAAGCCTGCACCAAGTTTGCAATAATTACATAACCCACACCCATATTCTCGTTGTAAAAAAACAATAGTAAACTGTCGGGGTTAGCATGCTTTATTTGCGGACAAACAGAAATGAAAAAATAAATAATCGCAATATTGATGATGATACCTGCAATGCGGATAAATGCAAACTTGATGGGTCGTCCCTCATGCCTTAAGCGGGCAAAAGCTAAGGTGCTCAATGCGTCAAAAGCAATGATGAAGGCACTCCAGGTAATATATTCGGGAAACTCATGAATACCAATCATGCCGGCAATAGAAGACCGGAAAATGATTATCAATGATGTTAAAGAAATGGTGCTGATGATTAAAGAAACCGTGGCTGTATTGTAAATGTCTTTTTCATTTTCTTTATGCTGGATGAATCTGAAATAGGCAGTTTCCAATCCATAAGTGAAAATGACATTGAAAAAAGGGATGATTGCATAAACCAGGCTCATTTCTCCATAATCAACCCCGCTTAGTTTCAGGGTAAGGTATGGTGTCAGTAAATAGTTTAAAAAACGGGCAAATATGGAACTGACTCCATACCACATTGTTTGTCCGGCTAATTTTTTTATACTACTCAAAAAAAAGATTTAAAAACAAATTTAATGGTACTGCATTTAAATTCTGCAAATACATTTATACAAGTTTAATAATGGATGAATCATCCGGCTGATTTTAAGCTACCAATGCCTCATTTCGTGTTTCACGAAACGAAACAGTTATTGGCCCGTGAGACATGAACCATGGCGAGAAATTTTGAGTTACCCATCAAACCTGAATTTTTTGCGGCCAAGCTTTATCGTGGATTTCATTTTTTTAGCTTCCATTCTTTTTTCTTTCGACATATTGGATGGCTTGCTGGCGATCCTTGCTTTTTTCTTTTTTAAAGAATCCGTAATAAGCCGGTTCATTAATTTAATCACTTCTTCCTTGTTCGACAACTGGCTCCGGTGAGTTTGTGATTTAAGAAAAAATTCCCCATCCGCATTTATCCGGTTGATAAGCTTGTGCAAAACCATTTCTTTTTGCCGGTCATTCAGAATTGCTGATTCACGGATATTGAAAAATCCGGTAACAGCGGTTTCCACTTTGTTTACGTTTTGTCCGCCTTTGCCGCCACTGCGGGAAGTCTTGAATTTTATTTCGGATGAGATGTCAATCATTTATGCCTGTACATTTGTAGCATAAAAATACAGAAAGATGCGGGCAGTCATACAACGGGTTTCAAAAGCAAGTGTAACTATCGATAAAACGGTCAGCGGCGAAATTGAAAAAGGGCTGTTGGTATTTGTTGGTATAGAAGATCTGGATAACGAAGAAGATATTGTTTGGCTGAGTAATAAAATTGTAAACCTGCGGGTGTTTGGGGATGCAGACGATGTGATGAATCTTTCCGTAAAAGAAACGGATGGAGATATATTAATCGTTAGCCAGTTTACCCTGCATGCTTCTACCAAAAAAGGAAACCGGCCCAGTTATATAAAAGCCAGCAAGCCGGAGACGGCTATTCCGCTTTATGAAAAATTTAAAGTTCAGCTAAGTGCTGATCTGGGAAAACCGGTGCAGTCTGGTATTTTTGCAGCCGATATGCAAGTGGAACTATTGAATGACGGCCCGGTGACGATTGTAATTGATACGAAGAATAAGGAGTAAGGAATTGGGAGTAAGGAATTAGGGTTAATAAAATTATCATTATAAAATATACCACATGACCATACAGGAAGCCCAGCAAAAAGTGGATGAATGGATCAAAACAACCGGGGTACGCTATTTCAGCGAACTCACCAATATGGCCATTCTTACCGAAGAAGTTGGTGAAGTTGCGAGGCTGATGAGCCGTATTTATGGCGACCAGTCATTCAAGGAGTCGGATAAGGACAGGGATTTATCCAACGAACTGGCCGATGTATTGTGGGTATTAATCTGCATTGCCAACCAAACCGGGACAGACCTTTCAAAGGCCCTGGAAAAAAATATAGAAAAGAAAACCTTGCGGGATGGGGATAGGCATCAAAATAATGAAAAGCTGTGGTAGATAAATTTTAACCATAGATGCCGTTGAGCCAATGTTTTACTCCGTTGTTGGTATGCCGTTAAGCCCGTGTTTTGCGTACCAACAACAATTTATAGATGGCTTTATGGTTAGTAATTTCATTATGGGTAGTGTGGTTGGTGGAGGTCAAACACCAACCACGGCTTAGTATTTGCAGCATTTATTCCTGCCCCCTTTTTTTCAAGACGGTCCAGCAGAATAAACATACCAACACCAAAGAGTAAAGAAAATAAAGCCCTCATGGTACCTTCAAAAAGCATATTGGTGGTTATCCATGTTTTCAGATCCCATCCGGTGGCCCCACCCGACACTGTGGGATTTTCGTAGGCACCCGCAAGCCCCATCCCATTAATATTCATTAATAAAATTCCGAGCAATACAATGCCTCTCATGATGTCAAGAGATTGAATTCTGCCGGAGAGTTTTAATGCAGAAATTGAATTGTTTGTTGAGGTCATGTATGCAGGTTTTATCGAACTTTTGAAATAAAATTCCCTATGCCACGGTTAACAGTAATTGAATTTATAATAAAAAGTTGATAGTAAACAACCCTCTGCCTCGGTTTGTGGCTCACGAAACGAAATGGTTGATGGCTCGTAAGCCATGAGTCAGGGTGGAGAACAGCACGGAGATCAATACTTGCAAATGCCGCAGGAAATGGGTAGTTTCAATTTTCACTTCAGTACAACCAAAAAAATAATCTATGCAGAATGTGTATCGCAACACAGCCATCTTTATTTTCATCATATTATTAGGTGCCCAGTGGGGATTTTATCAATCGTATACCAGCCAATTCCCTCATTTTAAAAATGCAACACCTCTTATACATATTCACGGTGCCTTGATGATGACATGGATGATATTGCTGATAGCACAGCCTTTACTGATACAAGCTGGCAAGGCTCAACTACACAGAAGGATCGGAAAAGTTTCCTATGTACTGGGGCCGCTCATTATCATTTCTCTTTTCCTGATGGGCAGGGCTGGTTATTTAAGAGGACATGGAGTTTTCCCTGAGCAGGATATGCTTGGCTTCATCGTGCTTGATATGAGGGGTTTTTTATCTTTTGCATTATTTTGGTCACTGGCCATGTTCAACCGTAAAACGCCTGACTCGCATATGCGGTATATGATTGCAACAGGCATTCTGGCCATCGGGCCGGGTATGGCCCGTGGATTGATTCACAGTTTTGGATTTGATATTTGGAATGCCATGAACATCACGGATGTGCTTGATCTGTTGATTGTAGGCATATTGTTGGGCTTTGATTTGTACAAAAAGAAGAACTACAAACCATTCCTAACGGTTTTTCTGGTAATACTGATCGGCAAAGTACTCTGGCAAATTCGGGATAGTGATCTCTGGCAGACTTTTGCTAAAAACTATGCTGACTTGTTCTATTAATGCAACACAGTCGTTCTGGTTCAGGTGGTTACTGTAAACCTATTTTAGGATGAGTCAATGTTTATTGGGAGAACAGCTGCCAAGGCGGAAAATTGCTTTTTATTTTAAACTCATTATATAATTAACAAGAGCCCACCGATCTTCTTCATCCTGAATTTTTTTATCATATCTTGGCATATCATCCCTCCCGAAAATTGATTTATAATAAATTTCTCCGGGTTTTTGTGACTGGAACACAGATGTGAGAAAGGATCCAACTTTTGTATCCAGTGTAGCTTTGCCCCGGCACGTGTCTTCACGAGCCGGAATTTATTGTTTTACGCCGTGGTTGGTGTTTTCTTCCACCAACCACTCAGTATAAAAGTTGATTCCTGTAATGAATACAGGCATTACCAAATTTAATAAGTTCCTTTTTAATTTAACAGGGAATTGACAGCATTGCTGTGAGTTGATTTAATTGGTGTGCTTGCAGTAAATCTATTTTAGTATAGCGGGTCGTTTTAGTTCGTGTGGTTGGTGGAGATCAAACACCAACCACGGCGTGAACACCTGCCAAGGCGGAAATCGGATTCCAGTTCTGCCTGAACATTAAATTGAATCTGATCTTGACATTCTTAAGATCTTCTATTTGTAAAATGTCGTTTAGTTTTATTGCATTCATAAGGTCAATGTCGATTATTTGTTTTGTAATTATACTACTAATTTTCTAGGCCTTTAATTAGGGTGGTTGGAGTAAACTTATTTTAGGACTATGAGGCGTTTTAGTTTGGGTGGTTGGTGGAAATCAAACACCAACCACGGCGTGTAGTTTTATAATGTAAGCAGGCTGTTTTAATAATAAAAACAGCCTGCTTTATTTAAACAATGAAATTTTAAACAAGAGCAAAAATTAACACAAGTATGATCCATGCCCCAAAACCATACCATGATGATCTACGGAAATTTTTGTTATTACTAAATATATGAGCTAATCCCACACCTATTAATCCCAATAAAAATCCTAGGATAAAACCACCTACATTAAACTTTGGCATCTCTTCAGCCATGTAAGCTTTTATGTCTAGTTCCTCGTCGTTAGAAACACGACCTGCTTTGATTTCTTTTTTTAGTTGTCGCTGTGTGATTTTTAGAACTAATTTCTCTTTAAGAGACATATTGCTGCCTTTTAAGGCTGAAAATTCCTTATTAGTCATTTTGACTATTTGTTCAAGAGTCATTATTGGTGATATTTCCTCACTCTTGTTTTCAATTTTTACATTATTTGTTTCTTCCAATTTGCTAAAAGGAAAGGAAGATGTTAATAATACAATGCTCGTAGTTAGTAGTAATGATGTGATAAACTTTTTCATATTCAGAAGTTTAATTTTTAATTAAAAATAAATTTTATATATAGGTTGTTTCATAAAGAACCTAAGGATTTTTAGGGTGGCTCTTGTCTTTGAAGTTTAAATTTTGCACGTATTAAGATTTTTAGGTCTAAAAATTATTGCTATTTATCAAATATAAATTGAGCTAATCACAAGACATTATTATTTGATATAAGAAGTAAATCTTCAATGTTTACAGTTCTTGAATATCAATTGTCTTGCTATTTAATCAGAGTGATTAACCTATAAAACGGTTATTGCTAATTGGGGAGCCTCAGACTTTAAAATTAGGAGAAAATTTGATACGATTAGTTTTTTGTAAAAACTATTTTCTCGACCACGAGCCATGCCGAGATTAAGGAAAACTTCATTTGGCTGCATAGCGATAAGAACGTACAAGGGAGCGACCTGCCTGCCGGCAGGCAGGCGCCACCGCCGCCCAATAAATATTCAAAAGCCGGCTACAAAAACAACAACACATTGATTTAAGAAATTCGCCACGGGAGTTTATCTTTGCGGCCTTATGGCAACAACAGAAAACAATAAATTCCAGTCAATCATATCGCACTGCAAGGAATACGGATTCATATTTCAATCGAGCGAAATCTACGACGGGCTGCAGGCTGTGTACGATTACGGACAGATGGGCAGCGAACTGAAAAAAAATATCAAAGATCATTGGTGGAAAAGCATGACCCAGATGCAGGACAATATTGTAGGCATTGATGCGGCTATTTTTATGCACCCTACCACATGGAAAGCCAGCGGCCACGTGGACAATTTCAGCGATCCGATGATCGATAACCGGGACAGCAATAAACGTTACCGGGTAGACCATCTAATTGAGGCTTTTGCAGAAATATTAAAAGAAAAAGGCGAAACAGAAAAAGCGGAAACAATTCTGACAGCCATGGATGCATTGCTTTCCAAAGATGATTTTGCCGGTTTAAAAATCCTGATTGAAGAAAATAAAATTAAATGTGCTATCAGTGGAACCTGCAACTGGACAGAGATACGGCAGTTCAACCTGATGTTCTCCACCGAATTTGGATCTACAGCTACTGCTGATGACGAGGATAGCAAAGTATATCTGCGACCCGAAACTGCACAAGGAATATTTGTCAATTTTTTAAACGTGCAAAAAACCGGCCGAATGAAAATCCCATTCGGTATTGCACAAATCGGCAAAGCTTTCCGAAACGAAATTGTTGCCAGACAGTTCATTTTCCGCATGCGGGAATTTGAGCAAATGGAAATGCAGTTTTTTATACGCCCGGGAACTCAAAAGCAATGGTATGAGCATTGGAAAGAGCAAAGAATGAAATGGCACTTAGATCTTGGCATTTCAAAAGACCGGTTCCGTTTTCATGACCATGTAAAACTGGCTCACTACGCCGATGCAGCCTGCGATATTGAATATGATTTCCCATTCGGTTTTAAAGAGCTGGAAGGGATACATTCCCGAACTGATTTTGATCTGAAAAATCACCAGGAGTTCAGCAAAAAGAAAATGCAATATTTCGATAATGATCTGGATGAGAATGGCAAACCTTTTGGAAACTATATTCCATATGTAGTTGAAACTTCGATAGGTTTGGACAGAACCGTAATGATGCTTTTGAGTGAAGCATATGAAGAGCAGGATCTGAGCCTGCCTGCCGGACAGGCAGGTACCGAAGAAAAGCAGGATAGCAGGGTAGTAATGAAATTTCCGGCAAAATTTGCGCCTATTAAAATGGCGGTACTTCCGTTGGTTAAAAAAGATGGATTACCCGATATTGCCCGGCAAATAATAAATGATTGCAAACCACATTTCCGTTGTTTTTACGAAGAGAAAGATTCTATCGGAAAACGTTACCGGAGAATGGATGCTTTGGGTACGCCGTTTTGTGTAACAGTTGATCATCAAACCAAAGAAGATAA
>JAYWEL010000051.1:0-5551 GCA_043779285.1 Chitinophagaceae bacterium
AACCTCCCCGCTGCAGAAGAAAAAATAATTTCTTCTGAAGAAACTATTTTGCCCGAATCAAATGACCATCAACTCTCAACACTAAACACTAAACCCTCAACCACCGATATGGAAGTACATCATCACAGCCACCCAACTCACGGAAAGAAAAATTGGAAATCTTATTTCTGGGAGTTTCTCATGTTATTCCTCGCTGTGTTCTGTGGTTTTCTGGCAGAGTATCAGTTGGAGCATGTGATAGAAAATCAGCGGGAAGAAAAATATGTCCGTTCATTAATCCAGGATTTAGAAGCAGACACAGCCAGTCTTCAACACTATGTTGATTTACGAAAGGAAAAAAGAATTATGATGGATTCATTGACGTTGCTGTTAAGCAACGGTATGTATAAGCAATTTGGAAATTCAACTTATTTTTTTGCACGACATGTATTTAACGGTCCACCATTTGAAAGTACAGATGGAACGATGCAGCAATTAAAAAATTCTGGTAATATGCGACTTATAAAGAATGAAAATGTGATTAACAACATTTTATCCTATGATGCGTCGGTAAAGGGCTTAAAAGAATGGGATGAAACAGATACAAGAATAAGGACCACTTTTCGGGAAATAGGGGGAACTGTTTTTAACGCCAATCAGTATTACCATTCCATAGACGCTAAAATGAAATTTGTAAGACCCACAACTAATCCGCAATTAATAACTGACAACACAGTTACTATTAATACAATTACCTTTCAGTTACAGTATCTATCAATAAGCTGTTTAGGAAATACACAAAGAGGAATGGCCTTGAAAACTAAAGCGGAAAATCTGATTAACCTTTTGAAAAAAGAATACCACCTGAAATAATAGATGAATAAAAATAAAAAGGCTATAAAACAGGTCGAAAAGAAGTCAGAAGAAAAAATCTCTTCTGCCAATACCGATTTGCTCCAATCATCCAACGACCAACTTCCGCCAGGACGACCGGATCGGACGGGCTTAATTCATAACTCTCAACCCTCAACTAACGACATGGAAGTACATCATCACGGACACGTACACGAAACCAAAAAATGGAAAGAATATATCTTTCAATTCCTCATGCTTTTCCTCGCTGTGTTTTCTGGTTTTTTGGCTGAGTATCAGTTAGAGCAAATCATTGAACGGCATCGGGAAAAACAATTTATAGGATCTTTGACAACCGATATCAAAGCAGATATTGTACACCTGAATCAAATCATTGTAAATAGGGAAAAAAGACAAGCTCAACTCGACTCTTTGATGATCTTGTTAAACAATTCAACATTAAAAGAATCAAGAAACAGTATTTATTTCCTGGCTGTGCAGGTGAGCCGTAGAAACCCCACCTTGTTCACTTCGAATAATGGGACCATGCAGCAATTAAAAAATTCGGGAGGGTTGCGTTTAATCATTAACAGGTTGATTGCCGACAGTATAGCAAAATATGATGTGCGATCAAGAAACATGGAAACATTTGGTGAAATTGAAAACGCTGCTTTTGAGGATTACAGAAATTCAGCGGCAAAGATTTTTAATGCCTTGGAAATTGAAAAAATGCTTGACGAGGATAACAATGTCAGCAGACCAACGAACAACCCGGCACTGCTTGCATTTACCAAGAATGATCTGAATGAAATCAATTTTAAAATTCACCGGATGAAATTTAATAACCGGGGGAGTAAAAGAGATGCACAAAGACTTTTGCATCAGGCAGAAATTTTTTTAGCCGCATTGAAAAAGGAATATAAACTGAATTAATTTGAAAAAATGAAATCGAAAAAAAGCAATCTGCAAAACAAACTGTTGCTGTTTCTAGTGTATATGATGATTGCATTTGTTTGTGCTTATCTATACAGGCAGTTCAAAAATTAAAATGAAAAAAAACAAAAAGATAATACCACCAGAAGAAAAAAGCACAGAGGAAATCATTTCTTCTGCCAATACCGATTTGCCCCCATCAACCGACGACCAACTATTAATTCATCATTCTCAACTCATAACTAACAACATGGAAGTACACCACCACAGTCACGTACACGAAACCAAGAAATGGAAGGAATATTTTTTTCAGTTTCTGATGTTATTCCTTGCAGTGTTCTGTGGTTTTTTGGCAGAATATCAGCTGGAACATGTGATTGAGAATAACCGGGAAAAACAGTTTATTCAATCGTATATAGAAGATTTAAAAACGGATACCGCTTCTATCAGAACAGCCATAGAATTCAGGAAAATGAAGATGATGCAAATGGACTCTTTAATGGTCCTGTTGAAAAATCAAACCATTAAAGGGCATGAAAATGAACTTTATTTCTTTGGCAGATCACTTGTCAGAAATCTTACCTTTCAGAGTAACGACCGGACAATTACCCAGTTAAAAAATTCAGGTTCATTAAGAATGATAAGGAATGTACGGGCAGCTGACAGTATGATGTCCTATCAAAAATTGGTAGAAATAATAGTAATAAACCATAACGATGATCGTACAGAAAGATACAATGCCTTCCCCCTCATCTCCCGAATGTTTAACCCTTTTGTTTTTGACAAAATGCTGTCGGCAAGTGGGATTAGCAGGCCGGAAGGTAATCCATCTCTAAGGTCCTATGATCCATCTATTCAACAGGATCTTGCATTTTATATCAATCAGATCAAGGGTAGCACTTTTCTTATTGAAAGCAGGCTTGAGATTTTAAATACAAAAGGAAAGGACCTGATAGCGTTATTAAAAAAAGAATATCATATTTATTGAGAAATTATTTTGAATGTTGAATGATAAATTTTGAATTAACAACACGATGAGTCATTTAACATTCAACATTTAAAATTCAAAATAAAAAAAAAGACATGGAAGTACATCATCACGGACACGTTCACGAAACCAAGAAATGGAAGGAATATTTTTTTCAGTTTCTGATGTTATTCCTTGCAGTGTTCTGTGGTTTTTTGGCAGAATATCAGTTGGAGCATAAGATAGAAAGAGACAGAGAGAAAATATATATAGTTTCATTGTTGGAAGATCTTGTGAACGACACCATCGATCTGAACGGGGATATTGTCAATTGGAACAGTGTGATACAGAAGGCAGATACGTTAAGGAATGAACTGTTCAAAAAATCTGAAGCGAGAGAAAATAAACTTATGTACCGCCTGGTAAGCGAACTGAATTTTAATAACAACTTTGCTTACCATGACCGGACCATAGGACAATTGAAATATGCAGGTAACTTCCGGTTAATCAGAAAAAAAAATATTGCAGACTCACTGGTGGAGTATGATGCAGTATATCAAACTGCTATAAAAACTATCGAAGAACTCTATAGAAATATCATTCGCCCCGAACAATTAAGCTTACAAGGTCAATTTCTGAATTCTAAATTTTATGAAATATGTAATAACCCCATACTCTTTGATTCCGCAATAAAAAAGGAACCGGATATTATTTTGATAAAAAAGGGAAAAGAGGATATAGTGTTTCAGTATTATAACCGGCTGTATGATTTCAAGAGACTGAATTGTAACCGTGTTAATTGGCATAAAACGATGCTGAGGAGAGCTACTAATCTTATTAAAATGATTAAAAAAGAATATCACCTGAAATAAAAAATGAAGAAAAATAAAAAGCCAATAAAGTCGGTCGAAAAGATTGCTGAAGAAATAAGTTCTTCTGACAATACTGCTTTGCCCCAATCAACCAACGACCTACATTCAACACAAAACTCTCAACCCTCAACTAACGAAATGGAAGTACATCATCACGGTCACGTTCACGAAACCAAAAAATGGAAGGAATATATTTTTCAGTTCCTCATGTTATTCCTCGCTGTGTTCTGCGGATTTCTGGCAGAGTATCAGTTGGAGCATGTGATTGAAAAAGATCGGGAGAAGCAGTTTATAGAATCTCTTATTTCAGATTTGAAAGATGATGAAAAAATTCTTGCGGAAATGACAGCATCAGATCAATTTGGAGTGGCAAGCATTGATACCTTAATTGATTTATTGAATAATCCGGCATTGGCAAAACAACATGGTGATCAGTTATATTTTGCTGCCAGGATGGGACCGAGATACATTCCCTTTGCCAATAACAGCAGAACCTTTGACCAGCTGAAATTTTCCGGTGGGTTCAGGTTGATCAGGAATACCAAAGCCTCAAATAAAATAATGGCATATTATAATAAATTACCTGTCATACGCCTCATGGAAGATAACTATAGCCATGAGTTTGATAATTATAAACGGACAGGAGCAAGAATTCTTGACCCCGGCATTTTAAAACGGCAGGAAAGCAATAATGGTGAAATTCTGAGAAGTAATGATAACCCGGCACTAAGGACATATGATCTTGAATTACTGAAAGAATTAGGTTTTCATGCGTTGCAGATGAATGGATCAAGACGATCGAAATTACCGATGCTTGAAAACTTAAAAAAAGAAGGAAATGAATTAATCAATTTTTTAACGAAGGAATATAAGCTTGAATAAAAAATTATGAATAAAAAATTAAGAATGATATTCTCAAACAAAAAACGCTTACTCATAACTCTTAATTCTAAATTATAAAAATGCAAGCATCACTAACCGCCAAAACAAAACGAATCGAATCCATCGATATTCTCCGTGGCATCGCCATGGTCATCATGGCATTGGATCATACCCGGGATTATTTTCATATTGGTGCCAACATCGATGATCTGTTGAATCTGGCTACTACTACACCTATATTATTTTTCACCAGGTGGATCACCCATTTCTGTGCCCCCATCTTTGTATTCCTTTCCGGTACTTCCATTTATCTGCAGAGTTTACGAAAAACTAAAAAAGAGCTGAGTGCGTTTTTAATTAAACGTGGCCTGTGGTTAATTTTTGTGGAGGTTGCCATTATATCTCTTGCCTGGACATTCAATCCATTTTACAACGTAATACCCCTACAAGTTATCTGGGCCATCGGTATCTGCATGGTCATACTTGGTTTGTTAATTCACCTGCCTTTCAAATGGATTTTGACTTTAGGTTTGTTGATTGTACTAGGTCACAACCTATTGGATTATCCTGAAGCAGCTGTTGGTTTTAAAGCCGGTTTCTGGTGGGATTTATTTCATACAGGATATTTTACGCCTTATGAATTTGCAAAAAATCATTTTGTTTTTTTAGTGTACCCCTTTGTGCCCTGGCTTGGTTTGATGATACTGGGGTACTGTACCGGCAGGTTCTATTCAGCTGATTATACCGAAGCACAAAGAAAAAAAATCCTGACCGGCATCGGGTTTTCATTAATCACCATGTTTGTGTTGTTGCGGACTATTAATATCTACGGTGATCCGCATGCATGGAGTTCTCAAAAAAACGAGCTGTTTACTTTTCTGTCTTTTATCAATGTAAACAAATACCCTCCTTCACTTTTATTTATGTGTATCATTATCGGCCCCGGATTTTTATTGCTGGCTTTTCTTGAAAAAATTAAAAACGCTTTTACCGGCATCATGGTTGTTTTCGGCCGCACTGCCTTCTTCTATTATATTATTCACCTGTATTTAATTCACCTGCTTAC
>JAYWEL010000052.1:0-13275 GCA_043779285.1 Chitinophagaceae bacterium
ATTGTGGATGGCTGCCGGTTTACTTTGGATTTTGGATGCATCTATTAATATTTCCATGGAACCGTTCCGGGCTTTTGTTGGCGATAAATTGCCATCTAATCAACTCACATCGGGGTTTGCCATGCAAACTTTTTTTATTGGTATTGGTGCAGTCGTGGCTTCTTTGCTTCCTTATTTTTTCACCAATGTGATGGGTGTCAGCAATACGGCACCCGAAGGCATCATTCCGGATTCGGTAAAATACGCTTTCTATATTGGTGCTGCCATTTTTTTAATAACCGTATTGTGGACTGTTTTCAGTGCAAAAGAAAATCCACCGGAAGATCTGAAAAAATGGAAAGAAGAACAATTCGCTTCAAAAGGATTCTTAAATGGAATTAAAGAGATTTCCGCAGGCATACTAACCATGCCCAAAACGATGAGGCAACTGGCCTTTGTTCAGTTCTTTACCTGGCTTGCTTTTTTCGCCATGTGGATTTATACAACTTCGGGGGTAGCAATGAATGCGTATGGAACGAATGATACAACATCAAAAGACTTTCAGGATGCCGGTGATTGGGTAGGCATCATGTTTATGGTATATAATGGCGTTTCTGCCTTGACAGCTTTTTTATTGCCCATGCTTGCAAAAAAAATCAGTCGAAAATATACACACTTGGTATGTCTCGTCATTGGTGGAATAGGGTTAGTATCCATTTTTTTTATACAAAATCATTTTCTTTTGTTGTTCCCAATGGTTGGCGTAGGCCTTGCCTGGTCATCTACATTAACTATGCCCTATGCCATTTTAGCCGGCGCATTGCCTGCAGAAAAAATGGGGTTTTATATGGGGGTCTTTAATTTCTTTATAGTCATACCTCAAATTGTAGCTGCAGCTATCCTCGGATACTTTCTCCATACTTTTTTTAATAACCTAAGCATTTACGCATTAGTAATTGGCGGAATATCGATGATCATTGCAGGACTATTAAATATTTTTGTAGAAGATAAAGATTAGTAATTATGAAATATCTATAAATATTATCGAGCTAATTTATACCAATAGCAATGATAATTTTTTTGGATATACCCCGTCCGAACGCCAGCCCGACTGAGTCATTCTGGCGGGGAGTTCATCCCCGTCCGACACGGTCATCCGGGCGGGCGGGCGGGTATGTGACAAAAGAATAATAAAAATGAATACATGAAAAAAATAATTTCGTCAGTCATCGTATTGTGCTTTATGTTTTTTGCAAAAGCACAAACCGAAACCGCATTTTATCCAACACATTGGTGGGTGGGTATGAAAGAAAATAAGCTGCAGTTAATCATTCACCGGAAAGATGTTGCCAATGAAAAAATATCAATGAATCCTTATGAAGGTGTCCGATTAATCAAACAACAAAAAACATCAAACGCCAACTATTTATTTTTAGACCTTGTTGTTGAAAAAACGGCAAAGGCTGGAAATCTGCAATTCAATATTTCTTCCGTTAAATCAACTAAAAAAATTGAAACTAACAGTTTCAGTTATGCATTAAAAGAACGGGAAAAGGGTAATGGAAAAACAAGAATCAAAGGAGTTAGCTCCGAAGATCTAATTTACCTGATCATGCCCGACCGGTTCAGTAATGGAGATCCTTCGAATGATCGCATTGCAGGATTGAAAGACCAATCACTCAACCGCGATTCAATTTATGACCGGCATGGAGGAGATTTGAAAGGAATACAGAATCACCTGGATTATTTACAAGAGCTTGGTGTTACGGCTTTATGGTTGAACCCCGTTATTTTAAATGACATGCCAACCCGAACCGAACATGGCTACGCTATGACAAATCATTACAAACTTGAACCAAGACTGGGTGGAGAAAAAGCCTATCATTCGCTGATCGCTGAATTACATGATCGGGACATGAAAATTATTCAGGATGCGGTGTATAACCATACCGGTATCGAACACATTTTTTTCAAAGATATGCCCGACAGCAGCTGGTTTCATTTTTGGCCACAATACACAAACACTACGTATAAAGATCAGGTGTTGATGGATCCTTATGCATCCAATGCAGATAAAAAAAGAATGAGTGACGGTTGGTTTGTACCCAGTATGCCCGACTGGAACCATGACAATCCTTTGGTTGAAAATTTCCTGATTCAACATGCCATTTGGAGCACTGAAGAATTTGGATTAGATGGATGGCGGATTGATACGTATTCGTATAATGATCTGGAATTTATGAACCGCTGTAATAAAGCTTTATTGAATGAATTTCCAAAGCTTTGCATATTTGGCGAAACATGGGTTCATGGAGTTGTTAATCAGAGCTTTTTTGCAGAAAATAATTTTAAAAATCAACCGTATAACAGCAATCAGCCTGGTGTTACTGATTTTCAGTTGAATCTGTATGGCATTATACCTGCGCTGACACAGGATTTTGGCTGGACGGAAGGCGTCAATAAATTGTATTCGACAGCAGCCAATGACTTTGTGTACAAGGACCCGATGAAAAATGTGATCTTTTTAGATAATCATGATATGTCAAGATTTTACTCACAGGTAAATGAGGATTTTCAAAAATACAAAATGGGTATGGCCTGGCTAATGACGTTCAGAGGAATTCCGCAATTATATTACGGGTCGGAGATTTTGATGACTGGTCAATCACATCCGCAGGATGGTTGGGTGAGATTGGATTTTAAAGGTGGATGGAAGGAAGATAAAGAAAATAAATTTACACCGGAAGGACGTAATGCCAAGGAGAATGAAGCTTTTAATTATGTAAAAACATTAGCCCATTTCAGAAAGAAATCTTCTGCCATCAAAACCGGGAAAATGATGCAGTATGTTCCGGAAGATGGGGTGTATGTTTATTTCCGGTATGATAAGAATCAAACGGTAATGTGTATTATGAATACACAAAAAGAAGATAAAACCATTGATATAGCAAGATTTGGTGAACGCATCACTGATTATAAAAAAGGGAAAAATATTATGGATGAATCAACGATTGATTTATCGGGGAAATTAAAAGTTCCATTTCAATCATTACAGGTATACGAACTTTTTAAATAATTAAAAGAATCCATTTAAAAGTGAGCAAGCAGAAAAAATTAATTAATGATCCCGATCAAAAGAGTAGTTCTTCTATAAAAAAATATGAAGACCTCCACTTTGTAGATACTTCAAAGTCGGTGTGGAATTATTCTTTATTCTCTGATGAAGATATATCCAATTTTCAAAACGGCACACACTATCAGCTTTACAATTTATTCGGATCACGACAACTGGAAGTAAATAACAGAAAGGGCATTTACTTTTCTGTCTGGGCTCCTAATGCAACCAAGCTTTCTGTCATTGGTAATTTTAATCATTGGAATGATGAATTACATCCGCTTTTTGTACGATTAGACAAATCGGGTATCTGGGAAGGATTTATTCCTGATTTGTCATTCGATGAAATCTATAAATACCATATTGTTGGGTTTAAGGGTATTGTATTGGAAAAAGGCGACCCTTTTGCCAATCACTGGGAATTAAGGCCCAATACAGCTTCTGTCACCTGCAGTTTACAATACCAATGGAATGACATGGATTGGATGGGAAAAAGAAAAAAACATAATTCTTTAGATGCTCCCTGGTCGGTTTATGAAGTGCATCTGGCTAGTTGGATGAGGCCGGATAAATTTAATGAAGATGCCTACAATACGTATGCACAAATAACAGAAAGATTGGTTCCTTATGTAAAGGAGATGGGATTTACACATGTTGAACTGATGCCAGTAATGGAATATCCTTTCGATGGCAGTTGGGGATATCAGTGTACCGGGTATTTTGCTCCCAGTTCCAGGTTTGGTAATCCACAGGGATTAATGAAAATGATTGAATCATTTCACAATGAAGGGATTGGAGTAATACTTGATTGGGTGCCGTCTCATTTCCCCGGAGATGCACATGGATTATATCTGTTTGATGGTACACACACTTATGAATATGAAAATCGCAATAAAGGATTTCAACCCGACTGGAACAGTTATATTTTTAATTATGGGAAGGGAGAAGTAAAATCATTTTTAATAAGTAATGCCCATTTCTGGTTCGATAAATTCCACATAGATGGAATGCGGGTTGATGCAGTGAGCTCGATACTGAAATTGAATTTCAGTCGTAAACACGGTCAATGGGAACCCAATGAATTTGGAGGTGACGGAAATATTGAAGCAATAGATTTTATTAAAGATTTGAATGCTTCTATTTATAGAGATTTTCCAGATGTACAAACCATTGCTGAAGAATCAACTGATTGGCCAGGGATTTCAAAACCAATCTATTCCGGTGGCTTGGGTTTTGGAATGAAATGGATGATGGGATGGATGCATGATACCATGGATTATTTTGAGATAGACCCATTTTTTCGTCCACATCATCAAGACAAATTTTCATTCAGCATGATGTACTTCTATGATGAAAATTTCATGTTGCCATTCAGTCATGACGAAGTAGTACATGGCAAAAGCCCGATGCTATATAAAATGCCCGGTGATGAATGGCAAAAGTTTGCCAATCTACGATTACAATATGCTTATATGTTTACACATCCCGGCGCTAAACTGTTGTTTATGGGTAATGAATTTGGTGCAACCGAAGAGTGGAATTATAAAACCGAATTGCAATGGCATTTATTACAATTTACTCCACATCAACGCCTAAAGGATTGTGTTAAAGATTTAAATTATATATTAAGAAATGAACCCGCATTATATGAGAATCAATTTTCAATTGATGGATTTGAGTGGAATGATCTTAACCATCGAAATGACTGTATAATTGCTTACCAACGCAAAGGAAAACAAAAGAAAGATGATTTACTCATCATTTTAAATTTGGCTAATGCTGAAAAAATTGAATGGAAACTAAGTGTTTATACTAATAAATTTAAAAATATCATCTTTAATAGCGATGATGTGAAATATTGGGGCAGCGGATGCGTTAATACTATAGAAAAGAAATTAAACTATTTTGATTCCGGTGAAAAAACATATGATTTAATACTGAATTTACCTCCTTTGGCTTGCCTTATTATAAAATAGCCAATTTGTGGTCTGTTTATTGCATGTTTAAAAACCGATTGATTAATACTGGTTTTTGTTTCGAACATATTTATTCCAAAATCCTATGAAAATGAAAAAAAATCTACTCGCCACTTTACTAATTATCCCATCCACTTTTTTATTTAGCCAAAAAGATAGTGCTGATTATTTTTTACAAAAAGGGTTAACCACAAAAAATGAAGGTAGCAGAATGGAATCCTTGAAGCTTTTTGAAAAAGCATACAGTTACGACAATCAGAATAAACAGATTGTTTACGAATTTGGATTAGCCTATTTTGATTTACGTAAATATGCAATGGCCAGAGTGCAGTTTATGAAATTGATTGAAATGGGAGAACCTTCGGCAGAGGTATTAAAGCAAGCCATGAATCTTTCTTTTAACCTAAAGCAATATGATGATGCGTTGAAATATGCCAATCTTTTGAAAAAAGCCGATCCTGGTGAAAAAATAAATTTTTTTATAGGTAAAGCACATTACGACAATGAAAATATTGGTGAGGCAATTAAATTTTTAAAAGAAGCAATGATAGAGGATCCAACAAAAGCGGAGATCCCATATTTAATTGCCAGAAGTTATGGCGATATGATGAATTATAAAATAGCTGTTCCTTATATGGAAAAAGCACTGGCCATGGATTCATTAAATAATATCTGGTATTACCAAGCAGGTTTAATGTGTTACGCAATTCATGAAGACCTGCGTTCGCTGAACTATTTTTTAAAAGCGGCTGATAAAGGATATCCCAAAGACAGGGATTATATGGAGAACCTGGGAATTGCTTTGCTCAATGCCAACAAACAAAAAGAAGGACTATCTATTCTAGTGGAGATACTTAAATCCCGTCCGAGTGATATTAATATTCTGAACATGGTTGCCGAAGAGCATTATTTTCAAAAAAAATATGATAAGGCTATCGAATACTGGGATAAGATTTTGGAATATGATAAAGAGAATGCCAAAGTACTATATATGATTGGTATGAGTTTCCAGAACAAAGGGGAAAAAGAAAAGGGTATTGTATTGTGCGACAGAGCCATACTAATGGATCCATCACTAGCAGCAAACAAACAGAAAAAAATGAATATGGGACTTTAGAAATTCGATATTCCCTTTACATTTTTTCGGGAACCCGTATACCTAATAAACTCATGGAGGAACAAATGACGTTTGATGTGAATTTGCATATCTGTAATCGTAATTGCTTTTTATTTTCCGTTTCAGCTTTCATTACCGAAAGCTCTGCATAAAACGAGTTAAACGTTTTGGCTATCAAAAATGCATAGTTTGCAATGACTGATGGATTTAATTCTTCAGCAGCTTGCTTGATGATGCCGGGATATTGCTCCAATAAAATAATCATCTCTTTTTCCATTTTCAATAAATCAAAATCAGTATGATTAATTGTTGGATCAGGTGATTCTTTCCGTAAAATTGATTTTATTCTGGCATGGGTATATTGAATAAAAGGCCCGGTAAATCCATGAAAGTCTATAGACTCTTCCGGATTAAAAACCATTTTCTTTTTCGGGTCAACACGCAATAAAAAGAATTTCAAAGCACCCAAACCAATGGTTTCATATAAAACCTGAAGTTCTGCTTCTTTAAAATCTTTTACTTTACCCGATTCCTCGGTATGAGTTGCCGCAATGGAAACCATTTCTTCTACAATATCATCGGCATCCACAACGGTTCCTTCCCTGCTTTTCATTCGGCCGGAAGGTAATTCCACCATTCCATAGCTTAAATGATGAATTCCATCAGCATACGTTTTACCCAATTTTTTCAAAATCAATTTCAGCACTTTCATATGGTAATTCTGCTCATCACCAATTACATAAATACTTTGTTGAATATTGAACTGGTCATATTTTTGCTGTGCTAAACCCAGGTCCTGCGTCATGTATACCGAAGTACCATCGCTTCTTAATACTAATTTTTCATCCAATCCATCAGCAATCAGATCAACCCAAACACTGCCATCTGCTTTTTTAAAAAAAACATTTTTTTTCAAACCTTCCTCCACAAATGTTTTGCCTAATAAATAAGTATTGCTTTCATAATAGGTATTATCAAAATCGCTTCCTATTTTTTTATACGTAGTAGCAAAACCTTCATACACCCAGCTGTTCATTTCTTTCCAAAGAGTAATGACTTCTGGTTTGCCGGCTTCCCAATCAAAAAGCATTTGTTGCGTGGCTTTCATAATCGGTGTTTCCTTTTCTGCATCTTCTTTCTTCACACCGGCAGCAAGCATTTCTTCAACCTGTCTCTTTAATTCATCATTGAATTTTACATAATATTCCCCAACAAAATGATCGCCTTTAGTAGAGGTTGACGCTGGTGTTGCACCGTTTGCAAATAGTTGCCAGGCAATCATGCTTTTACAAATATGAATTCCCCGGTCATTAACGATACTTGATTTAATGGTATTATATCCATTTGCTTTTAAGATTTCCGCAATACTCCATCCCAGAAAATTATTCCGTAAATGCCCTAAGTGCAATGGTTTGTTTGTATTGGGAGAAGAATATTCCACCATCACGTTTATCCCATGCTGTGGTTGAAAACCATAATTGGTTTCTTGAAAATGATTTTGTAGAAAATGGAACCAATAAGTATTGTTGATGGTAAGATTAAGAAATCCTTTGATAACATTAAAACCAACATATAATGCAGAATTTAAAGAAACCATATGTTCTCCAATTTCAGTACCTAATTGCTCCGGTGATTTTTTTATGCTTTTTAAAAGAGAAAATAGTACAACGGTATAATCACCTTCAAATTCCGGTTTGGTAAGATTTAAAGTAATTTCATTTTCACTTAATGAAAGGTCATAATGTTTGAGCAAAACTGTTTTTACATCCCCTTTAATTGTACTGACTATCTTCATTTCCATTCATTTAGGTTGTAAAAATACGAATTCATGATTTAGCATCAGCAATCGTAAATTTCACAACGTTTTAAAAAGATTGAATTCCATAACTTTGCCATCCATATGCAAAAAATGCATTCCATCATAAAAAATACAGTGATAACTGTTGTTGACTTCTTTTATCCACCGTTCAGCAAGATCATGAATCTGCAAACTTTTCGGTATGCTGCTTGTGGTGGAGCTAATACGGCATTGGATATTTTACTTTTTTTCATCAGCTATAATTTTATTTTCAAGAAAGAAATGCTGAATTTGTCATTTATTTCCATCAGTCCACATATAGCTGCTTTTCTATTAGCTTTTTGTATCACTTTTCCATTAGGGTTCTATCTGATGAAGTTTGTTGTATTCAATGAATCATCACTGCGGGGCAGGATACAATTAATCCGGTATTTATTATTGGTATTAACCTGTTTGGGCTTAAATTATTTTTTCCTCAAACTTTTTGTTGAGTACCTGCATATTTTCCCGACACCTTCCAAAATGCTTACCACTGTAATTGTAATTGGCTTCAGCTATCTGACACAAAAACATTTTACATTTAAAACTAAAGCAATAGAAAATTTATAAATTCAGTTAAATGAAATTTTTCCCAAAAATTTGATCTAAGTTCTGGTTTTGAGTCCAAGTAAAAAATCCACTCTTTTAACGCCTGTTATTAATTTATTAAAATACTACAAAGCATCATTTTCGCAGAATTGCAAAATAATTTTACATACTACTTTATTGAATCCCTTTCTGCCAATAATTAAAACCCATATAGAAGTTTCTGCCATTTTTTCACGTTTTGCCACATGGCATTATCATTGATTATCCTAAATGAACTTAAAAAACAGTAGAAAATGGGAAAAATAATAGGTATTGATTTAGGAACTACCAACAGTTGCGTTTCCGTAATGGAAGGTACTGAACCGGTTGTTATAGCAAATGATGAAGGACGTCGTACCACACCTTCAGTTGTTGCTTTTCTTAAAAATGGGGAAAGAAAAGTAGGTGATCCTGCAAAAAGACAGGCAATTACGAATCCGCAAAATACCATAAGCAGTGTAAAACGATTTATGGGACGACGTTTTGACGAAGTAACAGAAGAGATTAGTCATTGGAGTTATGCTGTTTCGAAAGGTGACAACAATACTTGCCGTATTGACATAGATGGCCGTTTGTATACCCCACAGGAAATTAGTGCGATGGTACTTCAGAAAATGAAGAAAACCGCCGAAGATTATTTAGGGCATGAAGTAACTGAAGCGGTCATTACCGTTCCAGCCTATTTCAACGATGCACAACGTCAGGCAACAAAAGAAGCCGGTGAAATTGCCGGTTTAAATGTTCGTAGAATTGTAAACGAGCCAACGGCAGCTGCATTAGCTTATGGATTAGATAAAAAAACCGTTGATAGTAAGATTGCTGTATTTGATTTGGGTGGTGGAACTTTTGATATTTCTATCCTTGAATTGGGTGATGGTGTATTTGAAGTAAAATCAACTAGTGGCGATACGCACTTAGGTGGAGATGATTTTGACAAAGTAATTATGGATTGGTTAGCTGCTGAATTCAAAGCTGAGGAAGCTGTTGATCTACGTAAAGATCCGATGGCCTTGCAACGCTTAAAAGAAGCATCTGAAAAAGCTAAAGTAGAATTATCTTCTTCTACTGAAACAGAAATTAACCTTCCATATATCACAGCCATTGATGGAGTTCCTAAGCACTTAGTAAAAAAACTTAGCCGTGCAAAATTTGAGCAATTGGCAGACAGCTTATTTGAAAGATGTTTGAGGCCATGCGAGATTGCAGTAAAAGAAGCCGGACTGAATATTTCTGAGATTGATGAAATTATATTGGTTGGTGGTTCTACACGTATTCCAAAAGTGCAGGAGATAGTAGAAAAATATTTTGGCAAAAAACCAAACAAGGGCGTTAATCCGGATGAAGTTGTTGCCATTGGTGCTGCAATTCAAGGTGCCGTATTAACCGGTGAAATCAAAGATGTTCTTTTACTGGATGTTACTCCGCTTTCTTTGGGAATTGAAACACTGGGTGGTGTAATGACCACTTTGATTCCATCAAACACAACAATCCCTACAAAGAAATCTGAAGTGTTTTCAACTGCCAGTGATAATCAACCGGGCGTACAAATTCATGTATTACAAGGTGAAAGATCTTTGTCGAAGGATAATAAGAGCCTTGGAATTTTCAATCTGGATGGAATTCCACCTGCACAAAGAGGTGTACCACAGATCGAAGTGATATTTGATATTGATGCTAGCGGTTTATTACACGTAACTGCAAAAGACAAAGGAACCGGCAAAGAACAAAAAATTCATATTGAAGCGGGTAGTGGGCTTACCAAGGAAGAGATCGAGAAAATGAAAAATGAAGCCAAGGCAAATGAAGAGTCTGATAAAGAAGCCAAGGAAAAAATAGATAAATTGAATAGTGCAGATAGTTTGATTTTTCAAACAGAAAAGCAATTAACTGAATATGCAGAAAAGATTCCAGCTGATAAAAAAACAACGATTGAAGCTGCTTTGGAAAAATTAAAAGAAGCACACAAATTGCAAGACCTTCCGTCGATTGATACTTGTGTAACAGCATTGAATGCTGCATGGACAGCTGCTTCACAGGATATGTACAATTCTACTCAGGAAGGGGCACCTGCTCAGCCAGCATCAAATGGAGAGGGTCAATCTGAAGCTTCTGCAACGAGCAATGACAATGTAACGGATGCAGAATTTGAAGAAGTAAAATAAAAAATCTTAGTCAATAAAAAGGGTCGTTACATTTTTGTAACGACCCTTTTTTATGTGTGCTATTTTTAATAGTTACCCAAAATCAAAACAAGTGCATAAATAACGCCAGGTAAGAATCCAAGAAGCGTTAATATCAAGCTTATCCAAAAACGATTGTTTATTTCGCCTTCATATAAATAAACAGCTACAGGAGGCAACAAAATGGCCAGTAATACAAGTAACAAAAGATTTGTATCAGCATCCGCTCCAGATTTTTTTGCTTCATTAAATTTTTTAATTTCCGCTTTTACATCTTTAATTCTCGATTTTTTTTCCTGCTTATCAAGGGTTTTAAAATCATTCAGAAAACTTTTGAATGATAAATCTGTCAGGTTTACAGAATTTGAATTTGAAGGCACAATTTCAATGGCTTTTGCAGCTTGAATAGGTTCGGCTAGCAATGCAAGAACCAAAAAACAAATGGTGATGAAAGTAGTTTTAAGCATTTTGCTAAATTTTAATATTAAAAATTTTATTAAAGTTAAACAAATCTTTATCGAAAAAAAATAACCTGCTGGTTATAAGCAGGTTATTTCTAAGTATATGTAAATAAATATTCTATTACATGATGTCCATTGCTTTTACAAAAGATGTGGTCATAAAGGGAAGAATTAATGTCAACCATTCCCAATGAGAAAAAACAGCAAATAAAAATGCAGCAGTTGATGCAAAAAATAATAACCAGGCTAATCCTTTTGATTTTTTTTGTTCTGTCATGATGTTGAAATTTGTGCAAATATAATTGGGTAAACGGTAAAAGAAAAATATTCAGCAAAGATTGAAACTGTTCAAAAAATTCACAAATTTTTATAAGTTGATAACATTTGAAAAATTTATGTTAAAATATTTTAAAATATAGAAAGTATTATATATTTTCATGTTGAAATAAGCAATCTTACCCTTATTGATGAATAGTTCAGTTTTTGAACAAGATAATTCTCCTTCGAAACAAAAATCGCTAATCCTCACTTTATCGAAATTAAAAGTTTGATTTAAATAGCCGGGATATCAACCCCTGCTGTAAAAATAATTTTTTAAACTAAAAAAGGAGGAAATAGAATGCATAAAAAAATCTATGTTTTTGTCCAACTATGACAACTTAACAATTTTATTTAAACAAAAAACATTCAAAATGAAACTTAAACTATTATTTACTGTTTTTATGATTTCCATTTGCGGCTATTTGTTCGCTCAGGAAGTTGCAAATGCACCCAAACCTATTCCCGATCAATATATCGTGGTTATGAAAGAATCTTTTGCCTCACCTTTGGTAAAATCTGGAAAGAAGAATAATGACCGGGAACAAAAGGCTAAAGATAACCAGGGAAAAAGGGATGAGAGTAATGCAAAAACCAAAGAATTCAGGGGCAAAAAAGGAATCGAGGAATCTTCGGTTTTAGCAAATTATGCAGATTTATTTGTTGGGTTTACAGCAAAAATGCCAAAAAATAAAGCTGATGAACTTAGTGATGACCCTGATGTGGAATCTGTTGTTCAGGATGCTATCGTTAATTTAGGACCCATTCAACAGGAAACTTTAGCTCCACCTTCCGGTGCTAATTTTGTTGCTTGTGCTATACAAAGAGCTGGTGGCCCTGGGCCAGACGCAACTTTTAAAGGAACATGGATTTGGATTTTGGATACCGGAATTGACATGACTCATCCTGATTTAAATGTTCAGACAAATGCTTTATGGGCCAAATCATTTACAGGAGAAGCAGTAAATGACGGAAACGGACATGGTACACACGTTGCAGGAATTGCCGCAGCAAGAGCTAATACTTTTGGTGTAACTGGTGTTTCTCCAGGTGCAAAAGTAGTTCCGGTTAAAGTTTTATCAAACGCTGGAAGTGGGGCATGGTCTTGGATATTATCAGGTTTAAATCATGTGGCTATGTATGATATTCCAGGCGACGTGGTTAATATGAGTTTAGGTGCTTATCCGGTTAGTAATTGCCCATCAGCTGTTTTATCTATTACATATGCTATTCAAAATTTAGGTTTGGCTGGTACATGGGTTTGTATTGCAGCAGGAAATAGCTATGGAAACTCAGACTTAAGTTATCCTGGTTGTGTAAATGGTACTCGGGTTGCTACTGTTGGAGCACTGATTTGTGATTTGACCTGCGCTCCTTATTCAAATTTTGGACCAGGCGTTGATTATTATGCCGTAGGAACAAGTGTAACATCAACTTATAAAGGAGGAACATATGCTACTTTATCCGGTACTTCAATGGCAACACCGGTTGTAGCTGGTATTATTCATTCAAGGGGAGGAGCCCCTCTTGCAGGTGCCGGAATAAATTGTAAAGGTTTTGTAAAACCTTTAGCTAGACGGCTATAGTTTTTGCAAACTGAAAATTCAAAAAAGAGGCTGTCTTAAAAGGGCAGCCTTTTTTTTTATAAAAGTAATCCACAGATGTAGAAAACTAAATTGTATTCCGAAGCAATGTTTTTGTTTT
>JAYWEL010000053.1:0-2339 GCA_043779285.1 Chitinophagaceae bacterium
ACAAAATAATTAGTTACCCCAATCGCAACAAGATATGCTGCTATCGGATAATTACTTTTCCAGTGATTAATTCGTTGAGAAGAAGTACTGTCTTCAGAAATAAGCAAACCATTACTTGCAGTTTTATATTGAAGCGGAGTAGTAACATATATATCGATAGAATCTATTTTGTCATTCAGATCCTGCCTGCAGGGCCACCAGTCGCGGGCACCATAAGGTTCAGAGATCGTATAAATAACAGGTACACCGGAATGATCTGACTGAATAAATGATCTGTTATTAGTAGACACGGGAGCTCCGTGATAATAAATTTTTACTGAATCCTGTAAACCCTGAATCAATGAAACAGGAAAATAAATTTTAAGCTGATCATCCAGATGAGAAAATGAAATAGTGGTTGCATTATAAATTACAGAATCAGCTGTTAAAGGATCAGCAAAATCCAGTACCAGTGTATCAAAATTGTTTTCCTCAGGAATAAAATAAAAAGCAACATCACCATCAATGAAATTTATGGCCGGATCGATGTTCCATCGGCAACAGGCATAAATAATATTATAATTTTCATTGATGATTGATGAATTAATCATTGATTTATTGCCCAGAGATGATTTAATTTTCATCTCCTGGCAGTTTTCGATACTTATCTCCTGCTGGCCTGAAACTTTCTTTGTAAAAAATATTAATCCAAAAAACAAAAATGAATAAGGAAAAATTTTTCTGAATGATAACATTATTCTTCTCTCAGGAGGATTGCAATATCAGTAATTAGCTTGTTCACTGAAGTGGAATCTGTACCATCATAAATTCCACGAATTCTTTTTTGAGGATCTACCAATGCAAAAAACTGTGTATGTACAAAGTCAATACCTCCATCGTCCTCCTCATTGCTGAGCAGATAGGAAGTACGGGCCAGCGTATTTATTTCACTTTTATTTCCTGTAACAAAATGCCACTTGGCCGGATCTGCATTATGATTTAAAGCATATTGCTTGAGAACAGGAATTGAATCTTCTTCGGGCTTAACAGTATGAGATAACAATAAAACATCAGGATTGGTTTTATAAGCATCGGCAACTCTAACCAGCTGATCACTCATCAGCGGACATATACCTTCACAGTTCACAAAGAAAAAATCTGTAACATAAATTTTATTTTTAAAATCGTTTTGGGTAATAGTCTTTCCATCCTGGCTAACAAGACTAAAATCCGTAACCTTATGGATTTCTCCATTCCCCGGCTTACCAAAAAAAGGTAATGTTGTTAACCTTTCCTGACCTTCGATAATAATAAAATAACCCCAGATCATAGCCGATAAAACTATTATTGCAACAATCGACCACCGAAATATAACTGCTTTTCCTACCCACATAGGCGGCAAAATTACTGAATCAATCTCGAACTATTTGTCAATTTATTATATATTTGTCAATAACATCCGATTTAAAAAAATACATGAAAGAGAGTACTGAAGGCCAGGTTAATGCTGTGAGTTTTGAAGACTTTCGTAAAGAGGTATTAAACGATTACCGGATTGCGAATGAAAGCAGGCAGGCAAGTATTATCGGACGCAAAGAAGTTCTTACCGGCAAAGCCAAGTTTGGGATTTTTGGTGATGGTAAGGAAGTAGCTCAGATTGCAATGGCTAAACAATTTCTTCCGGGTGATTTCAGAGCAGGATATTACCGTGATCAGACATTCATGTTTGCAACAGGCGAGTCAGACCTGTTAGCTTTCTTCGCCCAGCTTTATGCGAATCCTGATGTTGAGATGGAACCCAGTTCTGCCGGCCGTTCAATGAATGGACATTATTCCACACGTAGTCTTAATGCTGATGGCAGCTGGAAAGATCTCACAAAAATTAAAAATTCTTCTTCAGATATTTCTCCTACTGCTTCTCAGATGCCACGTCTTGTTGGCTTAGCATGGGCATCCAAGTTATACAGGAACAATCCGGAGCTTCATTACCTGAATGGATTCTCCAACAAAGGAAATGAAGTTGCATTTGGAACCATTGGTGATGCAAGTACTTCCGAAGGAGTTTTTTTCGAAGCAATAAATGCTGCCGGTGTTTTACAAATTCCAATGGCTGTTTCTGTATGGGATGATGGGTACGGAATTTCAGTTCCTGCAAGATATCAGACTACCAAAGAAAATATTTCTGAAATTTTAAAAGGATTCGAACGAAATGATAAAGGTGCCGGTTATCTGATACTGCGTACACGTGGGTGGGATTATCCTGCATTGTGTGAGATGTATGCCAAAGGTATCAGCGTTTGCAGGAATGAACATGTTCCTGTATTGATGCACGTACAGGAAATGACACAACCGCAAGGTCA
>JAYWEL010000054.1:0-5543 GCA_043779285.1 Chitinophagaceae bacterium
CTAATGTATCTTTTACATCGTAAAGCGATAAGGCACTTTGATAAAGTTTATCTTTTGTTAGTTTATCAATGTTATAGCCTGTTAACTCGGCTATAGCTGAGTTCTCTTTTATCCACCTTGTTGTCTCCAGTTCCGATGCCGGGTATACCGCCCTGCTGATAATTTGTGTAGCGGCTAATTGTACCTGCTCTTCGGTAAAGCCTTTGTCTGATAATACTTTGCCAATACCCAGTTGTTCAAAACAGTTATAACCTATCCATTCTGCACCAATCTCTCTTGCATTGGTATGCTTTAAGGTATCGGCATCTACCATCCGGGAACGATGCGCTGTAAAGTCTATATCAAGCTTTTTTGAAGCGATTATTCTTTGCCAGTAATCTTCTGCCAGTTTTATTACTACGGGATCTGATTCTTCAAATAAATACTGTTTTAAATGGTATCTGTTTGTTAAGTGTTTTTGTATTTTAACCAACTGCTCTGTGCTGGCTTCGTCTTCTATAAATCCAATGTTTACAATTGTTCTATGGCATACCCTGTCTTCTGCATTGCGATAACTCTCTACCAAACGGTAGTAACCGTCTGAGGTTTCTTTTTTGGGATTATATCGCATGCTTACTTTAAAATACACTGCCGCAAGTTAATTGACTGCCCGCCTAAATAGCACAACCCCTGTGTACTACAAATCAAAAATAGCCCCTGAGATTCTGCTGTATAATTATTGATCGTACCTCCCCCCATAAAAATGCTCTAAATTGTTTTTTTTAAAATGAAAATTTAACAGATGAAGGGGAAAAAGCTGCAATGTGGGTTAATAACCACTTTAATTTTTTGCTTGCTTCTTGTCTTTACAAATCTCAAAACTATGCTTTGCCTAGTTACTGTTTTCAACAACATTAATAAATAAAAATTGGATGAAAAACAATTTGCTATTTATTCAACGTTGAAAAAGACAATACAAAAAGCAGAAATTTTAGTAAAGAAAAAAGCAGCCAACATGTGAAGTGGATAAACTTAAAAAAGTATGGGGAATAAATCAAACTATCCTACTTCCTATTTTGAATAATAGTAAACTCCTGCTCGAAACTGAGTGAATCACGGTATAACTGATCAATAAAGTCTTTCCCGAATTTTGCATAGAATGGTATAAAATTTTCCACCCTTTCCTGCAATCCATTTTTTGGGAAATATTGTTGCCTGATTTCCTGTATCTGATTTTGCTGCGAAATAAAATTCTTTTTTTCTGCCCGCAACATTTTCTTCTCCAACTGATCTAATTTATTAAGGATCGTTATTTTCAATGCAACCACGTGTGCCGACAATGTGGGATCTACCGTTTCGGCTTGCAATTTTATCTCATCGTACAAAGCTTCCACTTTTTCAGACTGTCCGTTCAATCGCAGGTTCTTTTGCGATTCTTTTTCCACAATTTTATTCAGTAGTTCATTTTCTGATTTAAAAAAATCCTCGATCTGCAGATTCAATTTTGCTATTTTCTCATTCCATTTTGGCTCTGTTAACAAAAATGAATTCCGCAAAACCAGTACTGGGAATGATGTATTGAAATGCTTGAAAAGATCTTTCAGTTGCAGCCAGTAAGCCAGTTCTCCTCCCCCGCCGATAAATGCAATATTGGGTAAAATTGTTTCCTGATATATGCCACGTAAAATCACATTTGGACTGAACCGTTCTGGATATTGATGCAATTCTTCCAGCATTTGTTTTTCATCGAAAACCAGGTTGGAATTTAAAATTCGGAAACTGTTTTTGTCATGCACAATCCGTTCCCGCAAATTATCTTTTAAATAAAACAGGTTTATTTCCCTTGGGGATGCCTGTACTTTATATAACTCCGCAAGTTTTTGAGAACTTTGCTCAACTATTTCATTGGTGGTATTACTAAAAAGATCATTTTCAAAAACCGGGATCATACCTTTTTTCAACGAAGCATTATCCGGCAGCAAAACAATTAACCCATAATCCTGAAAAAGAATATTTACAAAATGAAACGTCGCTAATTCAACAGTTGCATTCAGTTGGTAACAATTTTTTATAACAGCAATTATTTCATTACCAAATGGATGCACAGCCACTTCTCCTTCAAGCCGTTCAATTAGTTTCAAAAACCCGGCATCAATTTTCATTCTTCCAACAGCACCGGTTTGTTTTGTTTTCCATTCCAGTTTTTCACCATGTATATTCAAGTGCCCCAACTCATCAAAGTCTGCATCTTCAGAGCCCATATAAAATACCGGGACAAAATTATTTTCGGGCATCAATTCCTGTAACTGATCGGCAAGCTTGATGGCATGAAGGATCTTATAAATAAAATATAACGGACCGGTGAGAATATTGGGTTGATGTGCTGTACAGATTGTGAATGTATTTTCCTCAAGCAGCAATTCGATATTGTTTTTTACCGAATCGGTTGTAGTAACAGTTAAGTATTGCTTCCTTAATTCATCAACCAACAATGCCCGGTTTGTAGTAATTTTTTTACTCTTTTCTATGGCATTTTTAATTCCGTGAAAGGATGCGGGATTGGAATAAAATGGTTCCAGCGATTTATGCTGATCAATATAATCGAGTACAATTGGGGTGAACTGATTTGTTTGCCGATATGGAACCCGTAAAGTTGAACATTCAATCATTTGGTAAAAATATAAAGAGAAACTACCTCATAAAAAATACCGGTTAAAAATTAACGCTAATTTATTTTGTAAGCCACCACTGTATTCCGCCAGAATGTTGGCACAAATACTGTTTTTGTTTTAGGGTTGTAACCAATATCTGCAGTGTTTTTCTTTTCCTCCCTGGTATCCAGCAATAAAGATTTTGTGCCATCTTTTTTTACATACCAAATGGCACCCTGCCAGCAGGAAATGATAAATTCATTTTCTTTAACCTGCTCAATTCCATCGGTTCCACCTTCCATGCCATCTGCTATTTTCGTCAGCGATTTATCTTTTTCCATTTTAAAAAATCCACCGGCATCCAGCAAATAAACAATGCTTCCTTTAACCAAAATGCCATTCGGTCCATTTAAATTCTCCAACAATAATTCAGGCTTTCCATTTATTACCCGGTATACTTTCTTGGCTTTTGAATCGGTTACATAAATCACCCCTTTTTTGTCAATGGATATATCATTCAATCCCACAGATCCTGCAACCGGTATTCTTTTTACTATAGCTGCTTTATCAATATCGATGACGGCTATTTCGGTCAGATCAGCAACATATAATTTACCCTTATGCAAACCCATTCCTTTAGGTGATTCCAAACCGGTCACCCAATCTACCACAATATTTTTTCCGTCCTCACTCAGGATACCAATGGAGCCTTTACCATCTTTTTCCCATGGCTGAAGTCCATCAATATTACTGACATACAGAATCTTGTTTTTTGCATCATGCAAAACAGATTCAGGCACTTTAAAAACTGAATCCGTTTCCCACAACTTCTCCAGTTTCTGTGAAAACGATTGTGTTGCAATAAAACAGCATGTAATGCCTAAAAGATTTTTTACTAAATTTTTCATAACGTATTTTTTAAAAAATAATTAATACCGGTTAATCAAACCGATGTGGTGAAAAAGGGTTTAAATCAATCGAAGTCTTTTTTTCATTTACTATTTCCTCAACCAGTTTCCCGGTTGCAGCACCCAAGCTTAAACCAACCATTGCATGACCCGTAGCAATGACAAGGTTATTAAAACTTTTTGCATTACCAACATAAGGCAACCCGTCTGCCGAGCAAGGTCTGTAACCATACCAAACCTTGTCCATGGTTGGCAAAGGCACATCAAAATCGGGGAAATAATTTTTCACCGCATCCAATATTCCTTGTACACGACTCATACGCGGTGGAGTTTTGGTAGATGTAATTTCCATCGTGCCACCAAAACGTATTTTATTTCCGTCCATTGGCGTTATAGCTACCCGGCCTTCCATCAACACGATAGGATGATTTAATTTGTATGGCGAATCTTCCAGCGTTACAGAATAACCTCTTCCGGGAACCAGCGGCAAACTGATACCAAATTGTTTACCCAACTCCCTGCTCCAGGAACCCGCTGCCAAAACTACTTTATCAGTAGCATATTCATTTTTATCTGTTACTATATGTGTTATTCGTCCATTCACTTTTTTGCAACCATTCACTTCTTCATTTTTGATAAATACTACTCCTGATTGCTCCAACAAATTCAACAGGCTGCTCATTAATTTTTGAGGATACAAATGGGTGTCGCATTTAAAATAAACACCTCCCAAAGCATTTATATTAACCCCGGGTTCCATTTGCCGAATCTGTTCCATGCTTAACACTTCAGCATCCAAACCAAACTCTTTTGCATGTTCTACATGATGTATGCCCTGAACTCTTTTTGCTTCTGTCTGAAAAATTTCCAGCAAACCTTTTTGCTCAAAAGCCATATCAAAACCGGGAATGGAATTCCATGATTCAAATTCTGCCAAACTTAAAACTGCAAAATCCAACAGCGGTTTGGCAGCCTGTTCTACTTTTTCAGGGGTTGCACTGCGCAGAAATTTTAATCCCCAATCAATCAAACTCATGCTTAAACGGGGCTGTACATAAAACGGGCTTTTAGAATTCAGCATCCATTTCATACCCTGTTTCACTATACCCGGCGTAGCCAATGGAACAAAATGGCTTGGACAAACATATCCGGCATTACCATACGAACAGTTATCGCTAAAATCTCCTTTATCTATAACAGTTACATCCCAACCCGATCTGTTTAAATATAAGACAGAACTTAACCCGATAATTCCCCCGCCAATAATAACTACTTTACTCACTTAATTTTCATTAATAAACTGAAAGATATTATTCAACATTCAAATCACCTGAAATCCTTTTGCAAACGGGTCATCTGAAGGATCAATGGAAATGATATTATGTCCATAGATTTTTGCCCAGCCTTCCACACTGGGCCGGATAGCCGGTTTACCGGCAATGGTTAATTCTTCTTCAATTCGTCCGATAAACTTACTGCCAATAATACTTTCATGAATAAATTCATCACCCGGTTTTAATTTCCCTTTTGCATACCATTGAGCCATACGTGCTGAAGTACCCGTCCCGCAAGGGCTTCGGTCGATAGCTTTATCGCCATAAAAAACAGCATTGCGGGCAGTGGATTTTTTGTCCATGACTGCACCTGTCCATAAAATATGCGAGCATTGGTTTATGGTGGGGTCTTCCGGATGAACAAACGCATATTTTTTATTGATATTTTTCCGAAGTTCCCTTGCCAGCGAAACCAATTTTTCTGCGGTGAAATTTTCCAATCCACTAAAATTTTTCTGCACATCTACAATGGCATAAAAATTCCCGCCATAAGAAACATCCACAAGCAATTTCCCCAACTCAGGACAATCCACAACCAATTCAGTTGAATGAAGAAAGGATGGAATATTCGTAAGTTTTACAGATTTAACTTTCTCTCCTGCTTTTTTGTATTTGATTAAAACCAATCCGGCCGGCGTTTCCAGACGAACTTCGCCCTCTTTTTTCGGCAC
>JAYWEL010000055.1:0-2337 GCA_043779285.1 Chitinophagaceae bacterium
AAGCCAAAGGAAAATTGAAGACGAATGTTATTTTTTTAAAAACACCAATAGCTTCCATAAAAGTTTATTATAAAAAACCTGATAAGTTGAAAATTGTGAATGAAAAAGGGATCTCTTTTATTCCTAAAGGTTCAATGAACATCAATTTGAATAATTTTTTGTCTAACTCCAGCGACTTTGAAATAATTGATGCAGGCAAAGAAAAAGTTTCGGGGTTAAGAATTTTAAAGCTGTTACCTGTAGATGAAAAATCTGAAATTGTTTTATCCACTTTATTTATTGACGAAAAACTCCTTGTAATAGTAAAGGCCAGGAACACAACAAGAGATAATGGCACTTATGAACTGGAAATGTTCTATGGTAGCCAGGTATCTTACGGATTGCCTGATAAAATAATATTTTCTTTTAATACTAAAGAATATAAACTTCCCAAAGGTGTAACCTTTGACTATGACGATGGGTCTAAGAAAAAGGTGGACGATAATCTGAAAAACAAAAAAGGAAAGATAGAGATCAGCTATTCAGAATATAAGATCAATAAGGGAGTTAATGATTCAGTTTTCAATTAGGCACCTTTTAATTCTCATCTATTTTTTCATCCACGGCATTGGCAAGAACTTCATCAGTGCGTTTACGCAACGGATTCTTCCTGTTCTCATCAAATTCAGATCGGTATTTTATAATTTCTAAACACTCAAACAATGCGGTTCTGAATGAAGATTCATCGGCTTTGTTTTTCCCGGCAATGTCAAATGCTGTTCCATGATCTGGTGAAGTTCTTACTGTTGGCAAGCCAGCAGTAAAGTTTACACCTTCGCCGGAAGCTAGTGCTTTGAAGGGGATCAAACCCTGGTCATGATACATAGCCAATACAGCATCAAATCGTAAATGATAATGGCGTGCAAAAAAAGCATCAGCACTGAATGGCCCGGTTACCATCATATTATTTTGTTTGGCTTCTTTGATGGCAGGCCTGATGATTGATTCTTCTTCGTTACCGATAAGGCCTTCATCACCAGCATGGGGGTTTAGCCCAAGTACAGCGATCTTTGGTTTATCTATACCAAAATCCCGTTTAAGGCTTTCGTTAAGAATATTTAATTTTCTTAAAACCAGTTCCCTGGTAATAAAACCAGCCACTTCTTTTATAGAAACATGTTCTGTGATCAAAGCAACTCGAAATTGATTGGCAAAAAGTATCATGACGACATCCGGAACATTGAAAGCATGTTTTAAAAAAGGAGTATGGCCGGTGAATTTAAAATTTTCAGATTGAATATTTTTCTTATGAATGGGTGCAGTTATCAAACCCTGTATTTCATTTTTCTTTAAAGCTTCTACAGCTGCCTGCAACGATTTTATGGCATATTGGCCACCTGCATCACTCATTTGCCCGGGTGTTATAGACACATCTTCCTCCCAGCAATTAATAACGTTTACCAGTTTAGGGTTTGGACGGCTCAATTCTCTTATTTGCTGGAAATTAAAATTGATCTCTGGCAATGACTTGCGATAAAAATTGATTGCCTTATTAGATCCAAAGATTACCGGTGTACAAAGTTCCAGGATGCGGTTATCCGAAAATGTTTTTATAATAAGTTCTGTTCCGATGCCGTTCAGGTCGCCACAGGTAATGCCAATAATTGGTTTTGATGTTGTCTGCATAAATTGAAATGTATAACAAAAGTATCGTTTTTTAATAGAAGCTGTTTTGAAGGTTCAAATCCGATAGTTATCGGATGGCGTTTACAATTCAGTACTATAAAAAACGCCATCTCCTTTTTTTAAGATGGCGTTTTCTGTAGTTGAATAATCCTTTTCTACAATTTCTGTAGTTTAACTTTTTGATCTATTCCGGCACCCGAAACATCCAAATAGTATATTCCTGATGGAAGAGAATTAATATTTAAAGACAAACTGTTACTTCCTTTTACAGCTTGCAGATTTGTTTTTAATACAACTCTGCCATTGTTATCAATGAGTTTTATATTCACCTTACCGTCCCTGGTGGCCAGCAAATTTACTTTTGCCTCCGTACCGGAAATAACCGGGTTCGGAATGACAGTTATTTTTCCATTATTTGTTGAAGGAGAAACGGTGACAACTGAAGAATATTTAAATGAGTTATCTCTATCCATCATTTTAAGTTTGTAGTAAACTTTTTTAAAGGATGGTATGGATGCATCGTTGTCAGTAAAACTATATTTCTTTAAGCTGCTGCTGTTTCCACTGGCAACCACTGTTCCAATATTTTGAAAATTCCTTCCGTCTGTACTTCTTTCTACAATAAAATGAGAAGAGTTGCTTTCATTATCAGTTTCCCATTGTAATAAAGAA
>JAYWEL010000056.1:0-5535 GCA_043779285.1 Chitinophagaceae bacterium
CTGAGAATAGTATGGATGCAGTAAATGCTGCGGCTAAAAGTATGCAAAGCGATGCACCTGCCTGTAATACCTGTGGACATATTACTATAAGAAGTGGCACTTGTTATAAGTGCCTGAACTGTGGTAATAGTATGGGTTGCAGCTAAATAATGAAGATTTTTTTTAGGTTAAGATACCATAAGCAACGCCCCATTTTTATGGGGCGTTTTCTTTTACTCATTCTTTCCTCCCAGCATACTTCCTATTGCACCTTCCAGCATCGGAAATTTTTCAATAATAAAATTTTTGATGGTATCCAGACTTTTAATGGCCTGTTCATCGGTTAAACCGGCTTCCAGTTTCAAACGGTCTATCAGTTCCTGCATAATTGAATTTTTAAATGATCATTTTTATTGAAGTTAATGCAAATAAAAAACGTCCAAAAAATCGGACGTTAATAATTATTTTTTGAAAATTTAAGCAACTTTTAAAAAGTTCAGTTTATTCTTGTTGAATTTGTTTTCAGCGTATTCGATATCCAGTACAAATGTTTTAATATTCGAAGAAGGTAATTCAAACATCGCATCGGTCAGTAAACTTTCAAAGATGCTTCTTAATCCACGGGCACCCAGTTTAAATTCAAGTGCTTTTTTTACCATGAAATCAAGTACATCATCTTCTACAATTAATTCGATTCCTTCCAGATCAAATAATTTTTTATATTGTTTAACCAATGCGTTTTTCGGCGTTATCAAAATCTCTCTCAATACCGGTGCATCCAATGGGTTCAAATGAGTTACAACAGGTATACGTCCCAATAATTCAGGAATTAATCCAAATGCTTTAAGGTCGGTAGCATTGATAAATTGCAAGAGGTTTTTTTTCATATTTTCCTGCATGGCCTTGTCTACATTAAAACCAATGGTATTGGTTTGCAATCGGCGGGAAATAATTTTATCAACGCCGTCAAATGCACCACCACAAATAAATAAGATATGTTGTGTATTTAATTTAATCAATTTCTGTTCGGGATGTTTACGGCCCCCCTGTGGTGGAACCAATACATCAGTTCCTTCCAAAAGTTTCAACAACCCTTGTTGTACACCTTCACCACTAACGTCGCGGGTGATAGATGGGTTATCACTTTTCCGGGCAATTTTATCAATTTCATCAATGTAAACAATTCCACGTTCCGCAGCAGCAACATCATAATTGCAAACCTGCAATAATCGGGAAAGTATACTTTCCACATCTTCTCCCACATAACCTGCTTCTGTAAAAACAGTTGCATCTACAATGGCGAATGGAACATTCAACATTCGGGCAATCGTTTTGGCAATAAGGGTTTTACCGGTTCCGGTTTCCCCAACCATAACAATATTACTTTTTTCAATTTCTACTTCGTTCGAACTATTGTCAGAATGTTTTAAACCAATTCGTTTAAAGTGATTATACACAGCTACTGAAATTACTTTCTTCGCTTCATCCTGTCCAATGATATATTCATCCAGGAATTTTTTCATTTCCATTGGTTTCTTAACCGTGAGTTTGAAATTAGTAGTAGAAGTTTCATCTTTTATCACCAGTTCTTGCTCAATAATCTCTTTGGCGTGTTCAACACAGCTTTCGCAAATATGTCCGTCTTGCCCGGCAATCAAAATCTTGACTTCGTCGCGGTTTCTGCCACAAAATGCACAGTGTAAAGTATTTTTTCCCATTCTTTTTTATTTCTGAATAAACATTCTTCAACTACTTAGACAAGCAAAATTATAAAACCGCTTCTTTTAAAGCGGTTTTAATTTATAATAAAAAGATAAAATGCTTGTTGTGAGGAACTTAGAGTTTATCTAAAATGCCATCTACGATACCATATTGGATGGCTTCCTTTGCATCCATCCAATAATCACGGTCAAAGTCATGCATAATCTGATCAAAACTTTTACCACAATTAGCAGCTAGTATAGAAGCACTGATTTCCTTCACTTTTTTGGTTTGTACTGCCTGAATTTCCAAATCGGTACTTACTCCCTGAATATAACCTCCCAATGAAGGTTGGTGAATCATTACTTCACCGTGTGGGTAAATGAATCGTCTTCCTTTGGTACCGGCACTTAATAATATGCTACCCATGGAAGCTGCAAGTCCCATACAAATGGTACTCACCGGACTGGAAATCATTTTCATTGTATCATGCATCACCATGCCGCTTGTAACCACGCCACCCGGACTGTTGATAAAAAATTTAATTTCTTCACCAGGTTTATCTGCATCCAATAAAAGTAATTTAGTAACAATTTCTTTGGCCGATTTATCATCAACTACACCCCACAGATAGACACTTCTTTTATCAAAGAAATATTTTTCCAATCGTTTATTCAACATCATCAGTTCATCTCTTTTGTCTTCTCTTTCTTTTTCTTCCGGCTCTTCCATTCTCCAGTTATTATATATATGTGCATTGCGGTTCATTATACTTGGGTTTGAAATGTGTAAAAAAATTAGTCTTTCTTTTCTTTCCGTGGGTTGGTTAATAATACTTCATCAACCAGTCCGTATTCTTTGGCTTCAGTGGAAGTCATCCAGAAATCACGATCAAAATCTTTCGCAATTTGTTCAATATCTTTTCCGGAATGAAGACTGATTACTTCATACAGGTCTTTTTTCAGTTTCTTTATTTCATTTACCGTGATGATGATATCACTGGCCTGTCCACCGATGGCGCCACTGGGCTGGTGCATCATTACCCTGGAATGTTTAAGAGCAGCTCTTTTGCCTTTGGTGCCAGCCGTTAATAATACCGATGCCATGGAAGCCGCAACACCAATACAGATTGTTGCAATGTCGGGAGTAACATATTGCATGGTGTCATATACGCCTAATCCGGAGTATACACTGCCTCCGGGAGAATTGATATACATATTGATATCCCGGTTACGGTCAGTTGAATCTAAAAAAAGTAACTGGGCAGTTACAATATTAGCTACTTCGTCATTGATGGGATAACCCAGAAAAATGATGCGGTCCATCATCAAACGGCTGTAAACGTCCATCACAGCTACATTCATAGGGCGTTCCTCAATGATGTTTGGTGTAAGTGCAGTAACCAGGTGTTTGGTATAACCGTCCAATGTATTGCTTGAAATGCCTTGATGTTTAACGGCATATTTTTCGAATTCTGAATTATAACTCATAGGTTGAAATTTAGTCAGGAAACTTTGATTAATCAAATATCCGTCCAAAAGACGGTTCAACAAAATTGATGACAAGAAAGAATATTAAATAAGACGAATTGACACGAATTTGTTTAAAAGAAGTCTGAAACGAAAAAAGGTTGATAACGAGTTTACATTGTTATCAACCTTTTAATATGTTTTTTTTATTTTAATGATGGTGTTGGTGCTCCTCAATGATTTTGGTAAAATCTTCTGTGCTGATTTCTTTTTCAGTAGGAACAACCTGTGTTTCGGCCCATTCGAAAATCTTTTGTGTTTGGATACGGTTATAAGACTCTTCGATGAATTTTTTGTCTTTCATCATTTTGTCTACATATTCTTTAACCCAATCCTGTTCAACATCCTGCATACCCATACCTAAGTAACCTAAAATTTGTTGTTTGGCAAAATTTCGAAGATCATCCGGAAGGACAGCGATATTATTTCCTTTTACAATTTCATCAGTAAGTAAAGTCCATTTCAATTGATTAATAAACACCGGGAATTCAGTTTCCACTTCTTCATCTGTTTTTATTTTTTCACCTTGCGTTTTTATCCACTTTTTTAAAAAATTTTCGGGAAAATGGATACTTGTCGTGTCAAGCAGATGATGATAAACCTGGTCATGAATCTGATTGCGGCTTTGGGCGTCCCAATGACTTGAAATTCTATCTTTCAGGTTTTCTCTGAACTGCTCTTCGGTTTTAACCTCTTGTCCGGCAAATAGCTGATTGAAAAACTCTTCGTTCAATTCTTTCTTTTCTAATAAGGCCAATTTTGTAATCGAAATAGTGAAGTATTTCAATTCAGCAGCCTCATCTTCTTTATTTAAACCAAGGTCGCTTAAAATCCACTCTCTTTCTGTATCAGCAAACCCAGTTTTTAATTGAATAGTAAAACGATGTTCAGCCGTTTTACCAATTAAATCTTTACTTACGGATTCTGCAAAATATTTTACCAATAAGGAGTTGTCTTTTTTAATGCCGGCTTCAATCTCATTTCCTTCTGCATCCGACTCGGTAAAGTCCACATTCATTACTACATTGTCTGCCGAGATGGTATCAACATCCGTTAATGTGCCATGTTGATTTTGAAGACGGTCAACTTCGGTATTGATCATTTCATCAGTAATAATTACTTTATACTTGGTGATCTTGCTTTTAGCTAAATCTGACATGCTAACCACTGGTTTCATACCAACTTCAAAAGAAAAATTGTAATCGGAAGGCTCATTCATATTGATCTGATTCAGATCGGCATCCAATGGAAGTGGCTGCGCAAAGATGTCAAGCTTTTCATTTTCTAGGTATGTATTTAATTCACGGTCAACTGCACGCAAAACCTCATCCGTAAAAACAGATGCACCATACATTTTTTTCACCATGCCAATCGGAACCATACCCTTACGGAAACCAGGGATATTTGCTTTTTTACTATATTCTTTTAATGCCTTATCGAAAGCAGGCAAATAATCATTTTTGTCAAGAGAAACAGTGAGTTTTTCGTGTAATAAACCCAGATTTTCTTTAGTTACTGTAGCCATATGTCTAGTTGATTGATAATTAATTTACAAGTTGAACAGAGGTTGCTGATAATTTAATTCAGGGAGAGTAAGATTCTTCATATCAGCATTATAGATCATTCCATTGTAAAACGAAAAAAGTGCGGGTGGAGGGACTCGAACCCCCATACCTTACGGCATCAGATCCTAAGTCTGACGTGTCTACCAATTTCACCACACCCGCATTTCAAATTCCTTCAAAGTGCTTTATCCTTTAGCGATAACGGATTTATTTAGCCACTTTTCGGGTTGCAAATGTAGGTCTTTTATTATTTTAAAGATTATTTCTAAAAAAATATTGTTTTCTTTTTAAAGAAATTTGATTTTTATGAGCAAAAAAAATAATATATAAAGCAGTTTGACAGGTCACAATTATACCAGCTTTTAAATTAGAGTAAGCATGACTGCTTTTTCTTAATTTCGTATTTCATGCAAACCAAATCAATAATACCTAAATATAATTTATCCGACGAGCAGGAGAAAAAACTCATTCTGCGGGAATACAGGGGACTTTCCCGTTCTTTAAAAAGTAAAATAAAGCCCGGTGACCGAAAAAATATTCGATTGGCTTTTGAAATGGCGGTTGAAGCACACAAATCGATGCGGAGAAAAAGCGGCGAACCCTATATTCTTCATCCACTTGCGGTGGCTAAAATTTGTGTTGAAGAAATTGGTTTGGGTGTTCGTTCAACCATTTGTTCATTATTGCACGATACCGTGGAAGACACAGATGTGAGCATGGATGATATCTCCAGAGAGTTCGGGATTGAAATTGCAAAAATT
>JAYWEL010000057.1:0-5510 GCA_043779285.1 Chitinophagaceae bacterium
ATGGTTTCTTTTGATGTAAGATCTATTGAGTAAGCCATGATAATTTTGTTGGTTACGCAAAGATACACAATCGGAATTATTAAAGCAAGTTAGTATAAAAGAAATCCGGGAGGGTCTCGTAGAATAATAAGCAGCAGAGTTGGGCAACGCCGAGTCCACAGCTAACACACAAGTCCATCAGTGAGACTCGGCGGGGAATGAATGAAGGTGGAATTATTTATTTTGAAATTCATGAAAGCCTTGGAAAAGATATTGTCAATCTTCTCAAAAAATAACGATACTTCAATACGGATTTGAAAAAAGATTCACAGGGAAGAGACAGTATGGTAAAGGCAATTTTGAAATAAATCAGTAAAACTGTTTTTACTGCCTCTTATCCACCGCCAAAACAGTTTTTGCACCCAGCTCTCTTGAAATACGCATCACGGTTACCACATAATCTAATGGAACCGTTTTATCGGCGTTGATGACCACGGTAGGTTCGGCAGTTTCTTTTAAAATTAATGGTAAAATGGCTGCCCGTAAAGCAGAGTCGGAATAAACACGGGTGGTGCCTACAAAATAATTTTTGTCGGCATCAATAGAAACCACAACCGTCTGTTTGGCTTTGGTATCATTTTTTGCTTTGGGTTGCGAAAGCTTGATTACATTAGGATTGGCCAATGTAGCTGCAATTAAAAAGAATAATAACAGAATGAAAAGAATATCATTCAGGGGTCCGGTATGAACTTCTGCATGTGCTCTTAATTTTCTTCTGATATTCATTTTTATTGTTCTGTTTTTTGATCAATCGGGTTCATGTTGTTGAACGGAGCCCTTCGTTCCTCAGGATAAACTCTGCCACTGAAGATTCATCAGGGAACAAAAGCCCGTTTAATAAATTACTTTGTCGGTTCCTGTAAAATATCCAGAAAATCGGTGCTGGATACTTCCATCCGGTTGGCCACCTTATCTACCTGCGCTACCAGAAAACTGTGCATGATATAGGCGATGAGACCAATGATTAAACCAACTGCTGAAGAAATGACTTTGGTATAGATACCATTGGCCATAGACTGTATGGTAAATTCGCCTGTGCTTGCCAGTGAATAAAATAATTGGAACATACCGACAATGGTTCCCAGGAACCCGAACATAGGTGCAATACCGGCAATCAATGCCAGGATGGACAAATGTTTTTCCATATTATAGAGTTCCAGTTTGCCTACACTCTCCATACTTTTTTCGATGCTGTCGATTGGTTTGCCGATTCGCTGAATTCCTTTATCGATGATACGGGCAACCGGCGTCCAGGTGTTCTTTGAAATGCCACGGGCTGCTGCAATATTTCCGGTGGTAATATGATCGCGGATGATGAACATGAAATTAGGATCGATCCGGTTTGCTTTCTGAATAACTAAAAACCGTTCGATGAAAACAAATACGGCAATAACAAACAACAATACCAGCGGTATCATTAACATACCACCCAACTGCAATAGTTCAATCACACTCAAACTGCCATCTCTGTTGGTATCTCCCTGCGCTGTATTGGCTACTACTTTTTGTACTGTATCAACAATCTGTAACAAATCAATCATAACATATTTTCTTTAGCGTCGTAAATGTAGTGTATGCAAATTAAAACAGACCCTGTTCTTTGATCATTTTTTCAACAGTTGTGTGAAGAACGTAAAAAATGATGCCATCATGTTAACCGTTCTTTTTTTTTTGAGTTATTTAACAAACCATCATTCGTTTTCTTTACCGTTTTCTTCCCAGATTTTTACCAGGTGAACCATCGTCTCCACAGCTTTGTTCATATCCTGAATACTGATGAATTCTAATTTGGAATGTATGGCCTGTTCGCCGGCAAATAAATTGGGACAAGGCAAACCCATAAAGGACAAGCGGCTTCCATCAGTACCTCCACGTATGCTTTCCGTTTTCAGTTTCAATCCGGCTCTTAGAATGGCTTCCTGTGCATAAGCAACAACCTGCGGATGCTTATCCAGTACTTCTTTCATGTTCCTGTATTGCTCCTTCACAATGAAATCGAAACTTGCTTTTGAATATTGAGCCAATACTTTTTCAGCTATGCCTTTCAGGAAATTTTCTTTCTCTGCAAGTTTTGCTGTTTCAAAATCACGGATGATAAAATCGATGGTCGTTTTTTCTGCCAAACCATCAACCCGTACCGGATGAATAAAACCATTTTTTCCATCTGTCGTTTCAGGTGAAAGGGAATCTTTTGGTAATGCATCCAGAATTTCGGCTGCAATTTTCATGGCATTGATCATCTTGCCTTTTGCATAACCGGGATGAGAAATCACACCGTGAATAATGATCTGTACCGAGTCTGCACTGAAGGTTTCATCTTCCAACGATCCGGCTTCGCCACCATCCAATGTATAACCAAAATCGGCTCCCAGTTTTTGCAAATCCACTTTCTCTGTTCCCCTACCCACTTCTTCATCGGGTGTAAATAAAAGTTTGATAGTGCCATGTTTCACTTCTTTATTGGTCATAAAGAAATTAGCCATATCCATTATTTCTGCTACTCCGGCCTTATCATCCGAGCCCAATAAAGTTTTTCCGCTTGCCGTAATAATATCATTGCCCAACTGAGTTTCCAGGTATGGATAGTCGCTTTTCCGCAACACCTGTTTTTCATCATCGGGAAGAACAATATCAGTGCCGTCGTAATTTTTATGCAAAATTGGTTTTACATCGGTGCCACTACAATCGGGAGCTGTATCTACGTGTGAGCAAAAACAAATTACCGGTACTTGTTTATCTGTATTGGAAGGGATGCTTGCATACACATATCCATGCTCATCCAAATGTGCATCTGATATACCCATCTGCAATAATTCTTCCACTAAAATCCGGGAAAGAACTTTTTGTTTTTCGGTAGATGGGAAAGATGTTGACAGCGGATCGCTTTGCGTATCCACCTGTACATAGTAGATAAATCGTTCTGCTGCGGTAAAATGATAATTCTGTAACATGATTATTTAAATGGAGGCCGAAGATACAATGATTTCCACATTGTCTTTTTCTGCTTGGTTGAACCATTTTTAGTCATTAACTTTTACATTCAAACTAAAACTTACTATAATGAAAAAATGGTTAATCGGCTCTTTAGTAGGAGCTATTATTGTTTTTGCCTGGTCATTTTTTTCCTGGACCGTTTCTGGTTTTCATGATGCAGAAGCCAAACATCTTGATACACAGGATGCCATTATGCAGTCTTTAAATGAGAACATTAAAGCCGATGGCGTTTATATGCTTCCGTCTGCACCTCCGGGATCCTCTATGGAACAGATGGAGGCTTTGGGAAAACAAAATGCGGGCAAACCCTGGGCTATTATTACTTACAAAACAAGCTATGTAAACGACATGACCCGGCCGATGATCCGTGGTTTTTTAATTAACCTTGTTATTGTATTACTACTCATTTCTATTTTAATGAAAGGTGGTGCACCCGATATGAAAGGGGCAATTGTAGGCTCAGTTATTATTGGTATCATTGGTTTTCTTTGGGGACCTTATATGATGCATAACTGGTTTCAAACACCTTGGGAAGCCATGACCGGACATATGGTTGAAGCCGTTGTACCCTGGGCATTGTGTGGTGCCTGGTTGGGCTGGTGGTTGAGGAGGGGGTAATCACTAATAGGCAATTAGCAAAAAAGCAAAAAGTTCAGAGCAGTATTACCAAAATGCTCTGAACTTTTTTTATAGACATTTTACTATTGCAAATTGCTGATTGCAAATTGCCTATTGCTTATGGCATAATAATCATCGGGATTCCACTCTCTATCGCTACCAACTCCAAATCAAAAATCAAATCTTTTCCAGCCAGTTCATGATTCGCATCCAAAACCACGATATCTTCTTTTACTTCTACAATGGTTACACGAAATTGTTGTCCTACATTATTACTCATCATCATGGGCATGCCAACTTCAGGCGTCATATCCTCCGGAAAATGGGCACGTTCGAACTCGATGATTGCTTGTTGATCTTTTTCTCCATAAGCCTCTGTTACCGGAATATGAATGGTCTTTTTTTCACCGATAGCCATATCCAATAACCCATCATCAAAACCTTTGATCACCATTCCAATTCCTACTTCTACACTCAATGGTTCTCTTCCTTCAGAAGAATCAAAAGTTTCACCGGTGGTTAATTTACCATGGTAATGAACTTTAACGGTATCGCCGTTTTTTACTTTTTGCATTTTTTATTTTTTAAAAGTCAACTTTCTACTTTTTAATTACGATTAAACAAAAAGTAAAAAAATTAAAGGCCGCAAGTTAACCAGAAATAATGTCTTCATATCTATTTAACGTTAAAAACTCTTAAATTCCCCATATTTTTACGTTGTTTTGACACCAATCAATTCAATTGAATAAATTTTTGAATATGCAAAAACTGTTCTGCCTTTTTCTCCTGTCTGTTATAATAAGTAACTGCTCTGCCCAAAAACAAATGACTGGTCAAACAGTGAAACCAGTTGAAATAAAAGCAGGAGCAGAAAGAATGGAAATTTATTTACCCATGTTGAAAGGAAAACGGGTGGGCATTTTTGCAAATCCAACATCTGTTGTTGGAAGAACACACCTTGTTGATACAATGATAAGTTCTGGAGTAGATGTAAAAATGATTTTCGGACCCGAACATGGCTTCCGTGGTACAGCAGATGCCGGAGAAAAGGTTGCGAATTATATTGATGCAAAAACAGGTATTCCGGTTATTTCTTTATACGGTGCTAAACGCCGTCCCTCAGCCGAAGATTTGAAAGAAATTGATGTAATGATTTTTGACATACAGGATGTAGGCATACGGTTTTATACTTACATTTCTTCTTTACAGGAATATATGGAAGCGGCATTCGAAAACAACAAAGCATTGTTATTACTTGACCGCCCAAACCCGAATGGATTTTATGTAGATGGGCCTGTGCTTGATATACAATACAAATCATTCGTTGGCATGCAGCCGGTACCCATTGTTTATGGTATGACCATTGCAGAATATGCGATGATGATTGCCGGCGAAAAATGGCTTTCTGAAAAAGCCAATGAAAAATATGCGGTTTTCCTGAAGACGAAAAAATCAAAAGACAAGCCTTTTCATTTCCAGATAATTAAATGCGAAAACTATACGCATAAAAGCAAGTATGTTTTACCGGTAAAACCTTCTCCTAATTTGCCCAATATTCAATCCATCTATTTATATCCATCCACTTGTTTTATTGAAGGCACGGTGTTAAGCGAAGGCAGGGGAACCGATAAACCATTCCAGATTTTTGGCCATCCTTCATACCCTAAAAACCTGTATTCATTTACTCCTAACCCCAATGAAGGGGCTAAAAGTTCTAAACTTTATGGTCAGCTTTGTTATGGATGGAACCTGAGCGGAACAGCAGATGAAGTTTATAAAAAAGTTGACAGCCGCATTCAATTAAAATGGCTGATGGAGGCTTATAAATTATTTCCCGAGAAAGATAAATTTTTCATCTT
>JAYWEL010000058.1:0-13032 GCA_043779285.1 Chitinophagaceae bacterium
CCACTACCCTTTTCTAACAAAAGAGGTCAGGCAGCAAGTACTTTCTCCTATCAAAGAAAATGCACATAAAAAACAAATCTTTATTGACAGGTTGAATGGGCATACAGAACATTTGCATTGCTTATTTGGACTAAACGCTGATATAACTATTGCTAAAACTTTGCAACTCCTGAAAGGAGAATCTGCGCATTGGATCAACGAGCAACAACTGACTAAATCAAGGTTTAAATGGGCAGACGAATATTTTGCTGTATCGGTAAGCGAATCGGTATTAGATAAAGTAAGGGCATACATTGACGGGCAAGAAGAGCATCATAAAAAAGTAACATTCATACAGGAATATGAAGAGTTCATTAAAAAATATAGCTTTACAAATCAAGGCTAAAGCCGCAGGTATTGGGGCATTTCGCAGCCTCCACCTTAAAAGGCGGAGTTATGAATCCCGGCACATCAAAATTGCTTTAACCCAATTACCGGGCTTGCTTTCATCCCCGGGTTTTTTATTCCTATCTTTGCCGATCATTCCTGTTGGAAAACAGTAAATAGAATTAAAATGAAAAAGAGAACAGACAACTTCCAAAAGTTCTTTCCTAAGAAGAAAAACAGTGTTATTAAAGAAGAATTTCGCCAGAAAAAGAAGGAAGACCGAAAACTCAAAAACGAATATTTCGATAAAATAAAAGCAGAAAAACAAGCTGCTTACCTGGCAAAAATTAATCAGAAACAGGTTACTCCAAAAACAGCATTAACTACCCGAATTATCAGTAAAGAGGATATGCCTCTGAATAAATTCATTGCACATTCAGGTATTTCAGGTCGACGTGAGGCAGCCGAATTGGTTAAACAGGGCAACGTAAAAGTGAATGGTGAAGTGGTCATAGAACCGGGATTTAAAGTAACGGAAAAAGACGAGATCTTCGTGAATGGAAAACAAATATTCATATCCCTCGAGTTGGTTTACATTTTATTGAACAAACCAAAAGATTATATCACCACAACAGACGATCCACAGGGCAGAAAGACCGTTTTGGATTTACTCAAAAAAGCATCCGGAGAACGGGTTTATCCGGTAGGACGATTGGATAGAAATACTTCCGGTGTATTGTTGATTACCAATGATGGGGAACTTTCACAAAAACTAACACACCCAAGTAATGAAGTAAAAAAGATTTACTCGGTTACGTTAGACAAGCCGTTAAAGCCTACCGATTTTGAAGCTATTCTGAAAGGCATAACCCTGGAAGATGGACTTATCCAAGTAGATGTATTGGCTTATACAAATCCTGACGATAAAAAAGAAATTGGTGTAGAAGTACATAGCGGCCGTAACCGTATTGTACGCCGTATTTTTGAACATCTGGGATACGAGGTAAAAGGACTGGACCGGGTGATGTTTGCCGGACTTACCAAGAAAAATGTAAACCGTGGCAAGTGGCGATATCTCAACGAAAAAGAGATCCGCGAATTGAAATATTTTGGAAAAGGTAAAAAATAATTCAACTACCTGAATGAACGAATTCATGAAAATTACTGATCTGATTCTATTTGAAAATGATGACTTTGTTGCCTTGAATAAACCGGCGGGCTTATTATCAATTCCCGACAGAGAAGGAAAAGAAGTATCGCTGAAAAGCTTACTGCTGGCAGCTTACGGAACCATTTTCACGGTTCACCGGCTTGACAGAGACACCAGCGGTTTGATTGTATTTGCAAAAAACGACATGGCACATCGTCATCTTTCCATGCAATTTGAAAACAGGGAAACAGAAAAAATCTATACCGGTTTAGTGCATGGTATTCTGCATGAAAAATTCGGCACCATTGATGCACCTATTGCAGAACATTCGTATAAAGCAAGTACCATGATCATTCATAATCGTGGAAAGGAATCAAAGACGGATTATGAAGTAATAGATGAATTCAAAAAATATTCTTTAGTACAATTTCAAATTCATACCGGTCGTACACACCAGATCAGGATACACATGAAGCATATCGGTCATCCACTGGCTTGTGATGCTATTTACGGAGATGGAAACCCTATTTTACTTTCTTCCTTAAAAAAGAAATTCAATCTGTCGAAAAATGCAGATGAAGAAACACCTATATTAAAGAGACTTGCTTTACATGCCGGTATATTAAAATTCAAAGATCCGGCAGAACAGGTCATTGAGTTGACAGCCGAATTTCCTAAAGACCTGAGAGCAACCCTGCAGCAATTAAAAAAACTGCAAAGTAAATAACTGCTTTCAAACCTGCTGATTTAACTTATTCCAACTTTACCTGGTAATTAATCGGTGAATTTTTTCTGAGCATGGCTGAAACGCCACAATATTTTTCGAGTGAAAGATCGATTGCCTTCCTAATTTTTTCTTCATTTTTTTGATCTGATTTCAAATGAAAAGTCATATTGATTTGTATAAAAACCTTTGGATGATCATCCGATTGTTCCGCTTCCACCTCCATGTTAAAATCAGAAAATTCTACTTTCATTTTATGCAGAATATCCACGACATCAATTCCACTGCAACCCGCCAAACCACTTAGCAGCAATGCTTTTGGGCCATGTCCATTTTTTTTATCCCCATCCATTTTAATAACATTGCCCTCATGGTCTGCTTCAAATTCTTGATTCTTCTTCCATGTTGTAATTGTCTTCATTGTTGAAATTGTGTTTTAATTAATCAGGGCAATTGAAATTTTTCATTCTTCAAAATATTCTCCAGGTTCCAGGGAATTGCTTTTTCAAAATCATGGATTCTTTCTGTACAATTCATTTTATTACAAATTTTGCATGAAAAAGACAGGCATCCATCCGAATGTATAAACAGTTCAAGCGAATCGCCAAATTCATTTTTCACCAACGAGGCTAAAGCATCTATTTCTTTGTGTGCTTCATGTACATTCAAAAACCAGGGCACGGTCAAATGCGCATCCAGATGTAAAACAGCTCCGTATTTTATGACCCGGAGATTATGCAGATCTACCCAGTTTTCGCGTTTATTATCTTGCAAAGTTTTCACCAGTTTTGAAAGCAATTGTTCATCTGCTTCATCCATAATTCCGGCAATGGATTTACGAATTATTTTATAGCCGGTAATGATAATAATCAAGGAAACAAACAATGCCAATATGCTATCAATCCAGGTGAACCCGGAGAAATAAATAAGTATTAATCCTAAAATTATTCCAATTGTGGAATAAGAATCGGTCAGTAAATGTTTGCCACTGGCCTGTAGTGCCGGAGAATTATTTTTGTTTCCTTTCTTCAAACAAACAAAACCAGCTAACACATTAATGATTGCTGTTGCGGCAACCAGAATTATTCCTTTATCCAACTGATGCAAGACAACTGGAAAAACTAAATTTTCAATAGCCTTGTAAACAATTAAAATTCCTGCGATAATGATCAATGTACCTTCAATAGCAGCCGAAATAAATTCTGCTTTGCCATGTCCATAGGGATGATTCTTATCACGTGGTTTTGCCGCAACATAAAGGCTATACAACCCAATAAACCCTGCTGCTACATTTACAATACTCTCCAAAGCATCTGTCAGTACAGCCACTGAATGGGTAATATAAAAAGCATAAAATTTAACCGCCAGCAAGATGATTGATATGGCAGCTACCCATCGTTGTAAGGAAAGATTTTCTTTGGCTGTATTCATTTTTATTAAAAGTAGCTTGCTGTGAATTTAAATGTCCCTTTCTTTTAACCGTAATTTCAATTTATTTAAAAAGCGGGAATAGAATTCTTTGTTGAATAACTGGGCATCCTTTCTTGCTTTATACGTGAGAAAAAATCCGATAGGCAGCAAAACCAAATTAGCTAACCATAAACCACCAAATGCTGACATAGCATCGGTTTTGGCTAATTGTTCTCCAGTACGGTTAACAAAGAAAAAGAGCACAAAAAATATAATGGCAAAAACAAGTGGAGTACCAAGTCCACCTTTACGAATAATAGAACCTAATGGTGCACCAATTAAAAACAAAACCATACAAGTAAACGAAAGGGCTAACTTTTTCTGCCACTCGATTTTATGACTTTTAATTGCTCTGCTTTTATTTTCTATCTCTCCGATATAATTATCCAAATTCGACTTGGCCGAATTGGCTTTACCAGAGGCCATCTGATTGATTAATATTTCGACGGAGTCGGGCAATATTTCATTCAGGCTTTTTGCTTTTACTTTCAGCAAACTATCCGGCATTTTCCAACTGCTATCCAATAATGTGTTAAACGCAAAAGAAGAAAACAATCCGGTCTGTATATTTTTAATATACTCAGATTTATTTTTTTCCAGTGAGTCAAGTGATTTATCCAATTGCCGAAGGCTCAACATCCGCTCATGATTTTTGTTGATACTATCTGCTGTTCTTGAAAACTGAAACGAACTCAGGTCGAATTGCTTTTTATATTCCTTAAATTTTATTCGAACATAATCAGTTTTTGAATTGATCCGGTCACCCCTTTCTTCATATCGCATTCCGTTTTTTAAATGAAACTCTAAAAAACGTTTGTTAGGAGAAATTCGCATCACCCCACTTTCGGCAATCATAAAATTATCCTGTAAATTATTGTTCTGCTCATAAATAATTACATCCCGGATAATGCTGTCATTTTTTTCTTTTACACCTATTTTAATGGAATAGCCACTGATCTTATCATAAAAAATTCCTTCTTTTAAATCGAATGCCGGCTTTGCATAAACGATGTCAGACAAAAGTGTTTTTGATTTTAAGTTGGCAACTGGTATGATGTTATTAGAAAAAGAGAATGCCACGGCACATATCATCACGGTAACAATCAATAGCGGCCGCATAAAACGAATGAGTGATATGCCGGCAGATTTAACGGCTACTAATTCAAAACTTTCACCCAGATTTCCGAAAGTCATTAAAGAAGAAAGTAAAACAGAAAGCGGCAAAGCCAGTGGAACTAAGGCTGCACTTTGATACCAGATGAACTCAAGAATGATTCCGGTTGATAAACCTTTTCCAACAAAGTCATCAATGTATAGCCAAAAAAATTGCAACACCAAAACCATCAAGGTTATAAAGAATGTGGCAATGAATGGACCTACAAAGGCTTTTATTATTAGTTTATCCAGCTTTTTGATCACGGGTAAATTATTCTTTAATCTATATCTTTAATTCAATGGACACAAAAATAAGACTTTCGGAACAGGAGTTAGAACTGGTTTTAAATGCTGACTGGATTTTAAAAAAGAATGCAATTCTTGTTAAGGCAAAAAAATTGTTGGAAACTATTGCTGCTGAAATGCAGGAAGAATTAAAACAAAAAAATATTATCCCAACAGCTGTAATAAATATTGCACCTAAAATATCAAAAGGTGAAAACTATCAGGGACTGCCCTACCTGGTACTGGATTTTCCCCGTTTTTTTGAAAAGGAAAATATTTTTGCTATCCGTACTTTTTTCTGGTGGGGAAATTTTTTCAGTATAACTATTCAGCTTAGTGGAATTTATCAACAAACGTATTCTGAAAAAATATTATTATCTAAATCCATTTTAGAGGCAACTAATTTTTCCGTTTGCATTTCGGATGATCCATGGGAGCACCATTTTGAAAAGAGTAATTATGAATCAATTGAAAACCTGACTGAAAAAGAATTCAGCCAGTTAATATTAAAATCTTCTTTTTTAAAAATTGCTAAAAAATTTCCACTACAACAATGGAATGAAGTGGAAGAAGAACTTTTAATGAATTTTAAATTCCTTATTGAACTACTGGATTAAATACTTCCCAGCCTGTGAAAAAGTTCTTTCACCTGATATTCCCAAAGTCGGGATTGATCGACAATTTCTTTCTTCTCTGCAAAATCTGAAATTATCAAAATAGTTTGATTGGTCACCTCCGATTTTACAATAGAAAATTCAAAATATTCACTTGGACCTGAATGAAGCCAACGGAAACGGATTGATTTTTCATGTTCGGCACTTATCAGCTCTGCTTTTTCTTCAGAACCGTTCCATTCAAAACTGAAAACCTTATCTCTTTCATCAACCACATCGGCAAACCATTCCTGCAATCCTGAAGGAGTTGCCAGGAATTCGTATAAAATAGTAGGTGAACATCTAACCGGAAACTCTAATGTAAATAACTGTTTACTCATTTTTCGTCATTAAATTATAATCTGTCAACTGCTGCAAGTATAGATAAATTATTAGTCCTACAAAATATAATTTTTATTTACCCTTTAAATGGGCCAATTTTTCTCTAAAAACAAAATAAAAACCCCAATAACACGTTATAAGATAATATTATATTTTTTTTGATAATACTAAAAAGACTAATTTAACGTAACAATTTTATCCTATTAGAAAACCCAAGGTATATCGGAGGCATATTTGAGGAGTAGCAAAACTGACATTTGATTGATTTAAACCTTTAAATAACCAATATACACTTAAACCTTTACCCATGAGTATGCGACAGCTAAAGATCACGAAGTCGATTACGAATCGTGAATCTCAAAGTCTCGAAAAGTATTTACAAGAAATCGGCAAAGTAGAACTGATCTCGCCTGAAGAAGAAGTGAGACTGGCCAAGCAAATTAAGCAAGGTGATCAATTTGCATTAGATCGATTAACCCGAGCCAATCTTCGATTTGTTGTTTCTGTTTCCAAACAATATCAAAATCAGGGCTTATCATTACCCGATTTAATTAATGAGGGAAACCTTGGATTAATTAAAGCTGCACAACGCTTTGATGAAACACGTGGATTTAAATTCATTTCTTATGCAGTGTGGTGGATCAGACAAAGTATTTTACAATCCCTTGCCGAACAGTCCAGAATTGTTCGACTGCCTTTAAATAAAGTGGGTTTAACAAATAAGGTTCAAAAAGCATTTTCTACATTGGAGCAGGAGTATGAACGTGAACCATCAGCTGAAGAAGTTGCCGAATTTTTAGGTTTAGAATTGGATGAAGTAACCTCTTCCATGAATTCTTCCATCAGGCATTTAAGTGTTGATACACCCTTATCAGAAGGTGAAGACGGTTCTCTCTTAGATGTCATGGAAAATCACAATTCGGAAAAAACTGATGGCGAATTGGAACATAAACAATCCTTGAAAACTGAAATCGACCGTTCTTTACGAATATTGACCGAACGCCAGAAAGAAGTGATTTGTTACTTTTTTGGGATAGGTGTCGATCACCCGATGAGCCTGGAAGACATTGGTGAGAAATTTAATCTTACCAGGGAAAGAGTACGTCAGATAAAAGACAAGGCCATTACCAAACTAAGAACTACAAATCGATGTAATCTTTTAAGACCCTATTTAGGCGTATGATTTAATTCTACACGACATTCTTATATTTGCAAAAAATGATACTTAAAGTGAACTTTTTTTAGTTCACTTTTTATTTATGTCGATGTAAACCTTCCGAGCTATGTTTCAAAATCTTTCAGACAAATTAGACTCCGCCTTTAAATTATTAAAAGGCGCCGGTAGTATAACCGAAATCAATATTGCAACAACGCTAAAGGAAATCAGGAGAGCCCTGGTTGATGCGGATGTAAACTATAAGATAGCCAAGGAATTTACCGATAAGATCAAGGAAAAAGCAATCGGAGAAAAAGTCATTAAGTCCATTAATCCCGGACAAATGATGACCAAAATTGTGAAGGATGAATTAGCCGAATTGATGGGTGGAACCGAAAGCGAATTCAACGCAAAAGGAAATCCTGCAGTTATTCTGATTGCCGGTTTACAAGGTTCTGGTAAAACAACATTCAGTGGCAAACTGGCTAATTTTTTAAAAACTAAAAAAGGGTTATCCCCTCTTTTGGTTGCTGCAGACGTCTATCGGCCTGCTGCTATCGAACAGTTAAATGTGCTGGGAGGTCAGATAGCGGTTGATGTGTACAGTGAACCGGAAAATAAAGATGTTGTTTCTATTGTAAAGAATGCCATAAAGGAAGCCAAATCAAAGAACAAGAATGTTGTCATCATAGATACGGCCGGACGTTTAGCTGTTGATGAAGTGATGATGACCGAAGTTACAAATATTAAAAATGCAGTAAATCCGACAGAAATATTATTTGTTGTAGATAGCATGACCGGTCAGGATGCCGTAAATACTGCAAAAATCTTCAATGAACGGTTAGATTTTACCGGAGTTGTATTGACAAAACTGGATGGCGATACCCGTGGTGGTGCTGCTCTTTCTATCAAATACATGGTCAATAAACCCATCAAATTTACCAGCAGCGGTGAAAAATTGGATACCATTGATATTTTTTATCCCGAAAGAATGGCCCAGCGTATACTTGGCATGGGAGACATCGTATCCCTGGTAGAAAAAGCGCAGGAACAATTTGATGAAGAAAAAGCCCGTAAACTGGAGAAAAAGATCCGTAAAAATCAATTCGATTTTGCTGATTTCAAAATGCAACTTGAACAGATCAAGAAAATGGGGAATATGAAGGACCTGTTGGGTATGATTCCCGGCCTTGGAAAACAAATTAAGGATATTGACATCAGTGATGATTCTTTCAAAGGTATTGAAGCCATGATTGGCTCCATGACTGTTATGGAAAGATCCAATCCAGACATGATTGACAGCAGTCGCCGCAACCGGATTGCCAAAGGTTCGGGTAAAACCATTGCTGAAGTAAATGCATTTATGAAACAATTTGAACAGATGAAAAGCATGATGAAAACCTTTAATAATATACCCATGGGCAGGATGATGCCGGGCATAGGAAAAAAATAAATATATTTTTGATATAAAATTTTCCTTAAAAAGTGGTTATTAAATTTAATTTGCTTTTGGATATTGAATTCTCTTTCATACATTTGCAGTCCTATTAAACAATTTTTTTAACGCATTTAAATTTTTATTTACGATGCCAGTCAAGATTAGATTACAGCGCCACGGTTCTAAAAAACGACCTTTTTACTTTATTGTAATTGCAGATGGCCGCAGCCCACGTGATGGGAAATTCATTCAGAAAATCGGTACTTACAATCCTTTAACGATTCCGGCAACCATTCAATTGGATCGCCAGAAAGCGTTGGAGTGGTTAGGTAACGGAGCTCAGCCTACTGACACCGTTCGCCGAATTTTATCTTTCAAAGGTGTATTATACCTTAAGCATTTATTGCGTGGTGTAACCCTTGGCCTTTTTGATGAAGCAACAGCTATGGATAAATTCCAGAGTTGGCATTCAGATCATGAAGCCCAGGTAAGAAGACGCCAGGAAGATTCTAGAAGAGCGAAAAGAAGCCAAAGAACACCTACTCCTACTGTACGTAAAGTAGAAAATAAATCAGAAGGCGAAGTTAGCAACGAAGGCTAATTGACCTCTTTTTTTAAAACTCATTAAGCTGACATCTTTGATGTCAGCTTTTTTTGTTTGACCTTATATTATTTTTGAATAAAAAAAATCATTTAAGATTTATACATGGAAGAATATTTTAAAGTCGGAAAACTGGTAGCTACCTATGCTACCAATGGAGAGATGATTATGACTCATTCTCTTGGTAACATGTCTTTAATAAAAGAACTGGAAGTGATTTTTATAGAAGATCGTAAAGCATCATTCCTTCCCTGGTTTATTGAAGATGCAAAAGTAAAAAGCAGGAATGAATTGATTGTAAAACTGGAAACGGTTGACAGCAAAGAATCTGCTATGACTATTTTGCAAAAAGAAGTATGGATCAGCGAAAACGATTTTAAAAAATTTGCAGATCAGTCAAGCCCCATCAGTTTATTGGGATATGAAATAGTTGAAAACAAAAAAGCACTTGGAAAAGTGCTGGAAATATTGGAACAACCCCATCAGATTCTTTGCCGGATTGAAATAAATGAAAAGGAAGTACTCATCCCTTTGAATGAATCAACCCTGCTGAAAATCGATCACAAAAAAAAGAATATACAGGTTTCTTTACCGGATGGTTTGCTGGATATTTACCTGGGTTGATTTTTTATACCGCTTATAAACAGTAAATCAAGATGGTATTACTTATTGTTCTATACTCCCACTTTATCATTAACCTTTATTCTTAGTGCTTAACTTTGAACAAAGTGAGTGACCAACCCAGACATATTGCCCATTTTGACCTGGATGCTTTTTTTGTATCGGTTGAAATTTTAAACAACCCTTCATTAAAAGGCAAAGCAGTCATCGTTGGCGGATCAAGTGACCGGGGTGTGGTAACCACCTGCAGTTATGAAGCCCGGAAATTCGGTGTGCATTCGGCTATGCCCATGAAAACCGCCATGCGCCTGTGTCCGCATGCAATACTTTTACAAGGAACCAGGGGAGAATACAGTAAATATTCAAGATGGGTTACCGATATCATTGCGTCCAAATCGCCACAATATGAAAAAGCTTCCATCGATGAATTTTATGTCGACCTCACAGGCATGGATAAGTTTTTCAATGTTACCCAGTATTGCTCCGACCTGAGACAACAGATCATCGACGAAACCGGACTCCCCATTTCATGTGGTTTATCTACCAGTAAACTGGTCAGCAAAATTGCCACCGATGAAGCAAAACCCAATGGGTTTTTAGAGATTTTACCGGGCAGGGAAACCAGTTTTTTATGGCCATTACCCATTGAAAAAATTCCCGGTGTTGGAAAACAATCTGCCCTAGCATTAAAAGAACTTGGCATCTATACCATTGAAGATATTGCCAAAACACCGGTTGAATTATTGGAACAAAAACTGGGAAAATGGGGTCCTTCCCTTTTCCGGAAAGCACATGGCATCGATCATTCAACCGTAGAAAATGATTGGGAACAGAAAAGCATGAGCCATGAAAACACGTTTCATGAAAACCAAACGGATCTTGAATTTTTGCATAAAGAATTAGTGCGACTAACAGAAAAAACAGCCTATTCATTAAGAGAAGATGAAAAGCTAACCGGCTGTGTCACCGTTAAAATTCGTTACGCTGATTTTGAAACTACCTCCCGGCAAGAAATAGTTGACTACACGGCATTGGACGATGTGTTGATTGGGAAAGTAAAAGACTTGTTCAACAAATCCTATCAAAAGCAAAGATCTGTTCGTTTACTCGGTGTTCGCTTCAGCCAGTTTATTCCTTTTACCATGCAAATGAGTTTGTTTGAAAATAATGTAGAGAAACTTAATCTTTACAAAGCCGTAGATGATATTAAAGATCGGTTTGGAAGTAAGATGGTAAGTAAGGCTGTCACCTCACAATTTAAAGAAGAATCCAATATCGCTTCTTCACATCAAAGTTTAAAAAAGAAACCTAAGTGAATCATCTAATATAAGGATTTGCACTACCCAATGAATTAATGTTTTTATCATTTAGTCTCCGTTTTTAAAATAATATTTTTACATCCGGGGTATCGCTAACATCTAAACCATAATAAAATATATAAAGACTGCCATAAGTATATATACCGCCGCCATCTGGCCGGGTTTCGATAAAATATTCGTAGGGATCTGATGATTGACCGTTTGTAATCGGATAAACTTCTATCCAACCAGGATTGGTGTCTCGTTGAATTAAAATCCTAAATGGAGAACCTGCAGGAATATAATTATAGAAATTTTTTATTTCGATAGCATTGTACCAGGGGAAAATCCATACCAGATTATCAAGAATTACCTCATGTGTTCTATCCGGCAATCCATCTACATTTACTTTTACAGTATCTTTTGCAAACAAACCTGGTCTGTCGGTTACCGTTAATTCAAACTGATAAACTCCTTTTTCTAGATTGGTGAGTTTTGTTGATTTAAAAGTTGGATTTTGAATAAAAAATGATACCGGGCCTGAAATTTTTTTCCATTGAAACGTAAGGATACTATCTTCTCTATCAAAACCCGAACCAATTAAATCGCAGAAGTTTACCTGAACAAAAAGGTTTGTATCCGAGCCTGCATTTGCTACTGGCGGAGTATTAATTGGTGGTGGCGGATTAATAGTACCACTACCAGTACCACTACTAGTACCAGTGGCTGGTGCCTCTTTTGTGCAATTAGCACTTATAATCACTATTACAACAAGTATAATAATTTGAAAAAAATGTATTTTTTTCATGATTAAAATTTATTCTCCGGATATAAAATCCAAAAGTAAAAAAAGGTCAACTGGCAATATCAGCTTCTCATCAAAACATAATTCTTACATCAAAAAAATTATTATCTCCATAATCAGTATACATCCAAAAGGTGGTATTGCTATTATTGCTATTAAAGCCATAAATATTATTGCTATTAAAGCCATAATAATATAAGTTGCTAAGGGAGTACTGACTGAAGTGAATAACTTCATGCCAGACTGCCTGGTTGATGGATTTAATTAAAACCCGGATAGGTCTATTAGGTGGTATCTGCGAAAAAATATTATCAATTTCAATTGTACAACCCATAGGGCAAGTCCACCTTAAATTAAAAAAATTGACGAAGTTTGTTAATGACCCGACATTGACCGCTCGAACTGTTACCGTATCTCTACCGGTTAATCCCTGGTTATTAATAACTAAAAGTTCAAACTGGTATTCACCTTCAAGAAGATTAGAAACAGTTGTAGTTAAACTTTGCGGAGAAACGATGGTACATGCCGGCCCCGCTATTTTAGTCCAGCTCGAACTAAGCGTATTCCCCATTACCGGGTCAGTAGCTTGCCCTCTTAATATCATGTCATTATTGAGTAATACAATTGAAAAATCCACACCTGCATTAGCTACTGGTGGCCGGTTAGGTGGTGGGTTAGGTGGTGGGTTAGGTGGTGGTGGATAGCTAATAATACCCGTACCTGTTACAGGCAACTCTTTTGTGCAACTAGCACTTACAAAAATTATTACAACAAGTATAATAATTTTAATAAAGTGTATCTTTTTCATGATTTCAGGTTTAGATATTTACTAATCTTGATTTCTTAGTTATTATTTGCAATACCGGGGTCATTTTTTAAACGGCAACGCATTTATCATTTGCCCCACTGTACGGCCTTGTATTACTCCGGCCTCTCCGCCAAATCTGAAAATAGTGCCGCCACTAACC
>JAYWEL010000059.1:0-13007 GCA_043779285.1 Chitinophagaceae bacterium
AAGAGTGCCCGGTTTGGAACGATTTTAAATTTTGGTGATGTGAGAGTTTATGGCCTTGACCTAGGTATTACTTACACTTTCAACAAGTATGTAAACTTGTCTGTGAAATACTCCTGGATCGGATCGGATATTACAAAAGGGAATATAGCGAATGATGCAAATAAAGATGGTTATGTCGCAGTTGATGAAAAAAGTCTGAATACTCCCAACAACCGCGTCATCGTTAATCTAAATTTTCAAAACCTGTGCAAGCAAAAAATGTTTGTCAATCTTTCTGCCCGTTATTTAGAGCAGTATGATTTTTACAGCGGCAACCAAATCAGTACGAAGGCAGGAGAAGGGAAATGGGGCAGGGTCTATGGCGGCATTGGTCCCGATGGTCTTCCAAGGTATTACGAAAAAAACTTTGATCGGGGTACTTTGGGCGGTTTTACCACAATTGATTTAAACGCAGGGTATAAATTGAATGATATGGTTTCCGTTGGTATGGGTATTACTAACCTGCTTAATACGGAACAACAGGAATTTGCAGGTTCACCTTCTATAGGGCGATTGATCATGTTCGAATTGAAAGTGCATGTGCCGAACAGTAAAAACCGACAATAATATTATTTTTTTTTCAGGAGCTATTCTTTTCAACTCTTACACATGTATGGAAAAAAACCAAGACTGAATATTCTCTCAAAACAACAGTATTATCAATAGATATATACTTCTTATCTTCGCCTACCCCTAAAAAAAAAAATATGTCTCAAGCTTGGAAAGATTACCAGGAAAAGAATAAAGATCGCTTTTTGAATGAACTGCTTGACCTATTGCGAATTCCTTCCGTTAGTTCCAAATCGGAGCATAAAGCAGATATGCTTACTTGTGCCGAGGCGGTAAAGCAACGTATGATAGATGCAGGTGCAGACAATGTAGCAATCATGGAAACAGGCGGCCATCCTGCTGTTTATGGTGAAAAAATAATTGACCCGTCGAAACCTACGGTACTTGTTTACGGACATTATGATGTACAACCAGCCGAACCATTAGAGCTTTGGCATAGCGGCCCATTTGCCCCAGTTATTAAAGACGGAAAAATATATGCACGTGGCGCCTGTGATGATAAGGGCCAGTTTTATATGCATATTAAGGCATTTGAAATGATGATGAAAACAAATACATTGACCACCAATATAAAATTCATCATCGAAGGTGAGGAAGAAATTGGTTCACCAAACCTGGGTGGATTTGTAAAAGCGAATAAAGAATTATTGAAAGCAGATGTGATTCTCATCAGTGATACGGCCATGCTTAGCCTGGATACGCCTTCTATTGATATTGGCGTTCGTGGATTATCCTATATTGAAGTAGAAGTAACGGGACCCAACCGTGATTTGCACAGTGGGGTTTACGGTGGAGCTGTGGCTAATCCAATCACCATCCTTGCAAAAATGATTGCTTCCTGCCATGACCAAGACAATCGAATTACAATTCCCGGATTTTATGATGATGTGGCTGCAGCAACTGATGATGAAAGAAAATTGATGTCGCATGCACCATTTGATGAAGAAGAATATAAAAAAGACTTGGGAGTAGAAGAGTTGTGGGGCGAAAAAGGATTTACCAGCAATGAAAGAACCGGTATAAGACCAACTCTTGAAGTAAATGGAATATGGGGTGGCTATACAGGTGAAGGTGCTAAAACCGTATTACCTTCAAAAGCTTTTGCAAAAATTTCTGCACGCCTGGTTCCCAATCAATCATCAGAAGTTATTACAGAAAAATTGATTACTTATTTTAAAAGCATAGCCCCAAAAGGCATTAAGGTAAAAGCTGCATTACATCATGGTGGCGAACCTTATATGACCCCCATTGACAGTAAAGGATATCAGGCAGCATCTAAAGCTATTGAAACTACTTTTGGTAAAATACCGATTCCTGTACGTGGTGGTGGTAGTATCCCTATTTGTTCATTATTTGAAAAAGAGTTAGGAATTAAAATTATTTTCATGGGTTTTGGATTGGATAGCGATAATCTGCACAGCCCGAATGAGAAATTCAATTTAGACAATTATTATAAGGGCATTGAAACCATTCCTTATTTTCATAAGTATTTTGAGGCCCCCTAAATCCCCCAAAGGGGGACTTTAGACTCTGAAAATAAAAAATCCCGATTTTGCAATCGGGATTTTTTATTTTTGAAACTATGGCAGAAAAAGAAAAACTCCGATTGGATAAATATTTATGGTCCATCCGTTTATTTAAAACCCGTTCGCAAGCTGCTGCTGCCTGCGAAAGCAGCAAGGTTAAATTTGACAGCCAGCAAGCTAAAGCTTCCCGAAATGTTTCCCTTGGCGATGAATATGATGTGAGAACAGAAGCGAAAAAATGGCGTATAAAAGTTACCGGTTTACTAGAAAAAAGGGTGCAATATTCCGAAGCAATTAACTATTACCAAGATATAACTCCTGCAGAAGAATTGGAACGAATAAAATTTCAGGCTGCAAGTTTTCATTCGGGTAAAAGACCCAGTAAAATTGGCCGGCCTACAAAAAAACAACGCCGGGATATGGATGACTTTATGGATGACAAAAAGGAAATTCTTCCGGAATAATAAATTTTCTAATTACAAATTATGTAAAATATGAAAACCGTTTAGCAGATTTTTAAAGCCCCTTAACCGGGGCTTTAAAAATATTAATACAATAAGTTTTTTAATTTATCCGGCTGGTCAATCAATATATTTCCATTTTTTATGGATAATAATTTTTCTGATTTAAAATCGCTTAAGGTTCTTATCAGTGATTCAGTAGCTGTGCCAATATATTGTGCCAGATCTTCTCTGGATATTTCGATAGGCACCAATTTTTCATCGTCCGAAAATTTTTCAAGAATATCTACCAATGCTTTGGCCACTCGTTTACGTAGTGAGCTGTATGCTAGGCTTAACAACCGTTCTTCTTTCTCCTGTACATTCCGGGTTATCAATTGAATGAATTTGCTGGCAATATTCATATCGCCAAATATCATTTTCATGAAATCATCTTTTGGAACCTGGATCACATCAGCATCTTCCAGCACTTCGGCGCTGTCTTCATATTGCTGATCTGTAATCAAAGCGGTATAACCAATAAAATCCCCATCGACATACATATTGGTGATCAATTCTTTCCCGTCCTCATTTGTTTTGAATGTTTTTATTTTACCCTTAACCAGTAAGTACATAAAACGAGGACGTTTCGTTTCCTGATAAAGCAATTGTTTCCGATTGAAAAATACAGATTCAAACTGTTCATTAAACTGATCAATCATACCTGTATTGTTTACATCCGCAACAAACTGATTTAAACCCGCAATTGAAGAATCATATTTATTTTCAAGAATAGCTGCTTTTTTTAATCGTACATCAATGGCATTTAATAATTCAATATCATCAAATGGTTTAGTTATATAATCATCTGCTCCCATTTCCATCCCTTTTCGAAAATCACTTCGCTCTGTTTTTGCTGTTAAAAACACAAACGGAATATTCTTCAATACGTCATTTTTTCTAATCAAGTGCAGTACGCCATATCCATCCAGTTCCGGCATCATGATATCACAAACAATCAAAGAAGGTTTATGTTGCATGGCAAGGTCTACGCCTATTTTACCATTCTCTGCAGTATATACTGTATAACCCGCCAGCTCCAAAATTTCGGCTGTATTGTCCAATATATTCGGATTATCATCAATGACCAAAATAGACTTCATCATTTTACTTTCAGTTTATTGGTATAGTTATTTTTATTTGTGTTCCTTTATTTAACTCGCTCTTCAAAGATACATGACCGTTCAATAGATCTACATATCTTTTTACAATATGCAGCCCCAATCCGCTACCCTGAATATTTAATGCATTGGCTGCCCGGAAAAAACTACTGAACAAATGTCGCTGATCTTCTTCAGATATTCCTATTCCTTTATCGATAAAATTAATTTCCACTTCATCGTCTTTCCTAAATCCGTTGATCCGTATTTCTGCATCTTCATCCGAAAATTTTATGGCATTAGATACCAGGTTGATGAAGATATTCTTCAACAATTTTTTATCCGAATTTATCATTGCATCCCCATCAAAATGACAGGTTATTTTTTGATGCTTTTTAAGCAGCCCTGCCACATCATCCTGCGTTTCCATTAAAAGCTCCTGCAAATTCATGGTATTTTTTTCTGCCTCTACTTTCCCTTCATCCAGTTTACCAAGAGAAAGAAAATCTTCCAGAATTTCATTGAGGTGTTTGACAGAATCTTTAATCCGGAAAATATGTTTATCTCTTTTCTCCTGTTCCTCTTCTTTCACATACCTGGATATTAATGAAGCGGAAGATAATACCGTACTCAACGGTGTTCTGAACTCATGCGAGGCCATAGATACAAACCTGCTTTTTATTTCATTCAGTTGCCTTTCCTTATCCAGTGCTTCATGCAGTTCATTCTGCGACTTTTCTAATTTTTGCAAGGCTTCCTGCAAAATCTGTGTCCGTTCAATTACTTTTCCCTCCAGGTCTGTATTCAGCTTTTGTATCTCATCGGTTAATTCTTCCAATTCAATTTTTCGTTTCAGTAAATTTTCCTCTACTCTTTTCCGTTCCGTAATATCCACAATAAAGGCAATGACAAATGCTTCATTCGCTTGTTTGTAATGGCTCAAACTAACTTCAACCGGAAATTCGGATCCGTTTTTTCTTGATGCAAATAAATCCCTGTTTTTACCCATGGACCGGTTATGTGGATTTTTATTGAAACCTTCCCGGAGAGTTGGATGATTTGTTGCAAATCGTTGTGGAATTAAAATTTCTATTGCTTTACCTATTAATTCGCTATCAGAAAATCCAAACATCTTTTCGGCAGACGGATTTATTCTGATGATTTGCCCTTTGCTGTTAGTCAATATGATGCCTTCCGTTGCACTGGAAAATAAGGAGCTTAGCTGAGCTTTATCCTCTTCTACAAATCCATAAATATTTTTGGCATATAAAATAATAGAGCTGGCAAATGCTATGAGAATTAAAACAAAAATCAGTTCGGTTAACATTTGCGAAAAACTCAAATCCGATTTTTGAACAATATAAAAAACAGCAATAAAAATCATTCCAATACCTGCTGCTACTATCGTATTGCTGGTTTTTGGTATAAAGATGGTCAACAAAATGATAACCAATATACCACTTATGGGTATGGCAGAAGCCGGTAAAATAAAACTTATTGTAACGGTGACTATAAACACAAACAAGGCATACAAAAAAGCCTGCTTGCTGCTCAGCTTATACATACTAGTTATTTAATTGGGGAAGATAAAATAGATTATGCAAACAACATTTTATTGTTTCAACAATTCCCTTTCCATCGTAATGGCAACCGGAAATATAAATGTATTTTCCAGGTAAATGTGTTTCATTAGATCCAGATCAAGTTCTTTTAATTTTGAATAAACTACCCGATGTAATGTGCTTGCATCTTTTGGCGGATTGTAATCATCGGTCAGATCCCTTAGTCGCAGAAATTTTTTTTCTACATCCTTGTGTTCAGCCAGCATAATGTTTTCAATGGGCTTACGAAGTGTGCGAACAAAAAGACGGGCATAGGTTTCTTTACTTTGATACGCATGAAATATTTGTTTTACATAGGGAAAATAGATCTCTTCTTCCTGTTTCATATGCGGAAAAACATCCCGGCTTAATTTCAAAATAATATCTTCAATCTCTTTCAGATACGAATATTTATTTTCGTTTCTATTGACCAGGTTATGTATATGATTTTTTATTATTGGAAGATTTTTTTTTAAATAATGATGATGTATGTTAATAATAAATTCAACTAAAAAATCCAAATTCCAGTTTTGATAATCGGTGCCTGATGAAAAAAAATAATCCTTTGTAACAGCCTCCAGTTCAGCAATAATTTTATATAAATCGATTCCTTTCATTTCACTGATCTGCAACAGGTTCAATTTTTCTGAAACGGAAATATCAATCCCAAATTGATGAAATACATCTACTGTTCTGTAATCAAGTTTTAAAATATCCTGAACAGTTGTTCTCGAATCAATATTTAATTTTTCAATCAACATACTTTTAATCATCATTCTCTTAATTACAAAATAGGAATAATTAGCCCGATTAAATTATGATTTAGATCAGTACTACCTTATGATTTTACAACAAAATAAGAGGCAATATTTTTCATTAGTAAAGGTTGGCCATTGTTCATTAAATCGGCAATGGTAGCATCCGATAAAATAGAAATCAGATGGTGTCGGATCTCTGAAACTTTATTATGCAACGGACAAGGATTGATATGATCGCATTTATTAAACCGAAGAGCACATTGTTCAAACACCTCTGTTCCATCGGTAATTTCAAATATTTCTATCAGGCTGGTTTGCATGGATTTTTCATTTAACCGGAATCCTCCGTTAGGTCCTTTAACCGATTCCAGAATACCCTTTTTACTGAACTGCTGTAATACTTTAGCCAGGAAATGCTTTGGTATATTTAGGCATTGGGCTATCTCACTGATCTGAACAGGTTTATTACCATCCTCTACCAATGATAAGTATAGCATACTGCGTAAAGCATAGGCAAAAGTCTTGGATAACAACATGTTTTAGGTTTGCTCACAAAATTAATCGTGCTGAAAAAACATAAACATGACGAAAATCATCACATGGTTTGATGCACATCAGTATGATAGCATTCTTCGTAAAATACTTTTGACTTCATTAAAGACACAAACATCTTTTATTTCTAACTAATACAAAACAACATGCAGCGAATACTATTTATTGCAGCTTTTTTTACAACAGTCTCCATCCTGATGAATTCATGCAGTGAAGGAGTTAAAACAGATGAACCAGAAGTGGATGTGACTGAGCTCGCCAGTGGACAGCCAGAAGAGCATGGCACCCTGGTTAAAGATGGTGACATTACTCTACAAAACCCATTGAACGAAGAATGGGTAACAAATGGGAAAGCGATCTATGAACTTAAATGTTTGGCATGCCACAAACTGACCGATGAAAAACTGGTAGGTCCCGGCTGGAAGGATGTCACAAAAACCCGTAACCCGGTATGGATTATGAATATGATTACTAATGTGGATGTGATGTTGGAGAAAGATGCAGAAGCGCAAAAATTATTGGAACTCTGTTTGGTAAGAATGCCGAATCAGAACATAACTTTCGATGAATCGAGACAGATTCTTGAATTTATGCGTAAAAATGATGGAGAAAAATAAATATTTAAATTTTTAATTTTTAATAACATGAAAAAAGTAAAATTACAGTTTATACAATTGGTACTGCTGGTTGCAGTATCGGTATTTGTCCTCGAAAGTTGCAAACCAGGCGGAAACACAAAATCTGCAGTAAGTGGCGATGCTGCTTCTAAAGCGTATGTGGCTCCCGGTAAATATGATGAGTTTTACAACTTTGTATCCGGTGGTTTCAGCGGTCAAATGTCTGTATATGGTATTCCATCAGGTCGTTTGTTCCGTGTGATTCCTGTTTTTTCTGTTGACCCCGAAAAAGGATATGGTTTTAATGAAGAAACAAAACCCATGCTCAACACTTCTCACGGATTTGTTCCCTGGGATGATTTGCATCACATCGCACTTTCTCAAACAGATGGTGTGCATGATGGCCGATGGGCATTTGGCAATGGAAACAATACGCCGCGAATTGCACGGATTGACCTGAAAACTTTCCGCACCACAGAAATCATTGAAATTCCTAACAGCGGAGGCAATCACTCATCTCCTTTCATAACCGAAAACTCGGAATATGTAGTGGCAGGCACCCGTTTTTCTGTACCCATGGATAATGGTAATACCGATGTTCCTATCAATACATATAAAGACAATTTTAAAGGAACAGTAAGTTTTATTGCCGTAGATAAAACTTCCGGAAGAATGAATATTGCTTTCCAGATCCAGATGCCTGGTATAAACTTTGACCTGGCCCGTGCCGGCAAAGGAAAATCGCATGGATGGATGTTTTTTAGTTGCTATAATACAGAAAAAGCAAATACCCTTTTGGAAGTAAATGCTTCACAAAAAGATAAAGATTTTATCATTGCCGTAAACTGGAAAAAAGCAGAGGAATATGCAAAAGCCGGAAAAGGCCAAAAACGTTCTGTAAAATATGCACATAACGTTTATAATGAAGCCACACACAGCGCTACTTCCACCATCGAAAAAGAAGTGCTGGTATTAGATTCAAAAGACTTTGCTGATATGGTGTATATGATACCTTGTCCTAAATCGCCACACGGATGTGATACAGACCCAACGGGTGAATATATAGTAGGCAGTGGTAAACTGGCTGCTATTATCCCTGTTTTCTCTTTTACTAAAATGCAGGCAGCTATTGCCAATAAAACCTATGATGGCAATTATGATGGAATCCCGGTTTTGAAATATGATGCTGTTTTACATGGTGAAGTTAAAAAACCCGGCCTGGGGCCATTGCATACCGAGTTTGATGATAAAGGATTTGCTTATACATCTTTCTTTGTTTCATCGGAAGTTGTAAAGTGGAATGTAAAGACATTGGAAGTGGTTGACCGTGTTCCAACTTATTATTCTGTCGGTCACCTGAGTGTTCCCGGCGGACCTACCAAAAAGCCATGGGGCAAATACATGATTGCTTATAACAAGATCACTAAAGATCGTTATCTGCCTACAGGTCCAGAGTTAACACAGAGTGCACAGATTTATGATATCAGTGGCGAAAAAATGAAACTGATACTTGACTTCCCTACTATTGGAGAACCACATTATGCCGAAGCTATTCCTGCCGCACTGCTGATGAAGAACAGCCAGAAGATTTATAAAATAGAAGAAAACAAACATCCTTATGTTACCATGGGCGAAAAAAATGCAAAAGTGGAACGCAAGGGAAACGAAGTGCATGTGTATATGACATCTATCCGTTCGCATTTTACACCAGATAATATTGAAGGTATAAAAATGGGTGATGTAGTTTACTTCCATGTTACCAACCTGGAACAAGACTGGGATGTGCCGCATGGCTTTGCAATAAAAGGAGCTAACAATGCCGAACTGCTTATTATGCCCGGCGAAACACAAACTTTGGCTTGGAGACCAGACCGGATAGGTATTTTCCCGATGTATTGTACTGACTTCTGTTCGGCATTGCACCAGGAAATGCAGGGGTATATCAGGGTGAGTCCTGCAGGATCAAATGTACCGCTGACATTTAGTACTGGTAAAACTGCAACTGCACCGGTAGCGGAAAAGAAATAATTTTTCATAACCACTCCCCTTCACCGGGGAGTGGTTAACCATCAAACAATGTTCTTACTATTTTAAAATAATTGGTTTATGAAAAAAATAATAAATATTATCCCGATTGCTCTTCTTGCACTCGTATTCTTTGCCTGTAACAGTAATACAGGATCAGCAAAAACTGAATCTTCCGATGCAACTGCAACAGCAGGCGGCCAGGAAGCAGTAGTGGACGATGTATCACAAAAAGATGTAGTGAAGATAGCGGTGGGATCAAAAGATCATACAACTTTAGTGGCTGCATTGACACAGGCGGAGTATGTAAATGACCTTTCCAATGCAGGCCCGTTTACCGTATTTGCCCCTACTAATGATGCTTTCAACAAACTGCCTGCAGGAACTGTTGAAGGTTTAATGAAAGACGATAAAAAAGCCGACCTGCAGAATATCCTGGAATATCATGTAGCCGTTGGCGTTTATAAAACAGAGAATATGCAGGATGGTCAAACCATCAATATGGCAAACCTGGATAATATTACGTTGAGTATAAAAGATGGAAAAGTAATGGTAAACGGATCAGCCAATGTGCTGACCACTATTCCTGCTTCCAATGGAATTATTTATGTAATAGATGCGGTGTTACTACCACCGGCAAAAAAGCAATAATTAATATTTGTTACTGATACTTTTTTTCTTCTGAACTTTGAAAGAGGCCGGTAATATGATTGTGCCGGCCTCTTCTTTAAACGAAAACCATGAATAAATTAAGTGTTAAATCACGGATTCTTATAACTATTGCTTCCCTGTCGCTGATAGCAACTTATTTTCTTCCCATCTGGCGGATAGATTTATTTGCCCCGCAATATCCCGAAGGATTGATGATGAATATCTGGCTGAATGATATCAAGGGACAGATTGATATCATCAACGGATTGAATCATTATATAGGAATGAGAAAGATCAGTGTGGAAATGTTTCCGGAGTTTCAGTTTCTTGGTTATATCGTTGCCTTTTTTATTTTATTCGGACTAACAGTGGCCCTTATTGGTAAAAGAAATTTTTTATTCTGGTATCTTATTTTTACAGCATTCGGCGGATTTTTTGCACTTTATGATTATTACCGATGGGGGTACGAGTATGGTCATAACCTGGATCCTGCTGCTGCTATTAAAGTACCCGGGCTATCTTATCAACCGCCGATTATCGGGCATAAACGTATCCTGAATTTTGATGCATATTCTTTTCCGGATATTGGCGGATGGATTATTATTACAGCTGTCTGTATTGCTTTCCTGGTCTGGTTTTTTGAATGGTATAAAAAAAGTTATAAAAAGAAATCTACCCTGCCAGTTGCTTTATCAATAACAATGGCAACCTTCTTACTTAGTTCCTGTACGGCACGGCCAGAGCCATTTAAATATGGTACAGATGTTTGCCATACCTGCAAAATGGGAATTGCTGATATCAAATTTGGAACTGAAATCATCACAAAAAAAGGAAAGCTTTACAAGTTTGATGATATTGGTTGCATGGTACAGTATCTGAAATCAGGAGCTTTGGAACAAAAAAATATCGCACAAACGGTAGTCATTAATTATGAAAAGAAAGACAATTTCCTGGATGTGAACAAAACAGCCTTTGCAGTAAATGATGAAATAAGAAGCCCGATGAATTTTAATACGGCTGCTTTTGGAAGCAAGGAAGCAGCACAGAAATATCTAACCGGCAAAAAAGGAAATATTTTAACATGGAACGAAATTTATAACCGGATTGAATAATTACACATGCTGCGATTTCTTTTTATTATACCAACGATTTTCTTAACTACTACTCTCTTTGGTCGTACCATTGTAGCCGGTAAAAACCAAGCTATAACAACTCTTCGAAAAGCTATTGAACTGGTAAAAGATGGCGACACCATTCTGCTGCAGGCCGGCATTTACAAAGAAGGCAATTTAGTTATTACAAAAAGTATTACACTGATTGGACAAAATTTTCCGGTGTTGGATGGTGAAAACAAATTTGAAATATTTACTGTAAGCGGAAACAAAATTACCATCAGGGGATTACAGATTCAAAACAGCGGCGCATCTGCCATGAACGATTATGCTTCCATCAAAGTAATTGATGCAGCTAATATTGTAATAGAAAACAACCGGGTTATCAATTCCTATTTCGGTATTCATTTTTCCAACTCTTCTTTTATAACTATTCGAAACAATACAGTGACCGGCAACCCCACATCGGAACAAAATACCGGCAACGGTATTCACTTGTGGAAATGCAACAATGCCCTGATCGATAATAACCGTGTCAGCGGCCATCGCGATGGAATTTATTTCGAGTTTGTTAGCGAATCAACCATTAAAAATAATTTCAGCGAAAAAAATATCCGCTATGGGTTGCATTTTATGTTTTCGCCCGATAACAATTATCTCAATAACAGCTTTAAAAATAACGGAGCCGGTGTAGCTGTGATGTACTCTAAAAATGTAAGAATGGAGAAAAACCATTTTGAGCAAAACTGGGGACCTTCTGCTTATGGTATTCTTTTAAAAGATATTACTGACAGCCATATTCAGCACAATGTATTTTATAAAAACACCGTAGCCATTCACATGGAAGGCAGCAGCCGTATTGATATTCAAAAAAACATTTTTTCAGAAAACGGATGGGCCATTAAAGTGCAGGCCAGTTGCGATGATAATATTTTTTCTTTTAATAACTTTTATGGCAACAGCTTTGATGTAGCCACCAACGGCACGTTGGTGCTGAATACTTTTAATAATAACTACTGGGACAAATATGAAGGATATGATTTGAATAAAGATGGGATTGGCGATGTGCCTTTTCATCCTGTAAGTATGTATTCTATGATTATAGAACAAAATCCGAATGCACTTATATTGTTGCGCAGCTTTATGGTAAACCTGTTGGACAAAGCAGAAAAAGCCATTCCCAGCCTTACTCCTGAAAATCTTTTTGATAAAACCCCAATGATGAAACCAAATAAATTATGATTAGCATTGAAAACTTAAACAAACGATTTAAAAAACTGCAGGCCCTGGATGATATTTCGGTATCCTTCAACAAAGGCATGGTGGTTTCTCTGATAGGGCCAAACGGATCGGGTAAAACCACCCTGATCAAGTCGATACTGGGATTGGTAAAACCCGATAGTGGAAAACTTTATTTCGACAACAAACCTATCAACAATGGTTTTGCTTACAGAAATAATATTGGTTATATGCCGCAGATTGGCCGATACCCCGACAATATGAAAATAGGGCAACTGTTTGAAATGTTGAAGAACATCCGGAATGTAACTGAAAACTCGCTGGACAACGACCTGATAAATCAATTTAACCTTTGCAGTATGTTTGAAAAACCGATGCGAACATTATCTGGTGGCACCCGCCAGAAAGTAAGTGCTGCCATCGCTTTTCTTTTCAACCCCGATGTATTAATCCTGGATGAACCTACAGCCGGGCTCGATCCACTTTCTTCAGAAATTCTGAAAGAAAAAATTATGAAGGAAAAACAAAAAGGCAAACTCATCCTTATCACATCACATATTCTCAGCGACCTGGAAGATTTTACCACTCATGTCATGTATTTGCAGGATGGCAAACAATTATTCATGAAAGAAATTAATTCGTTACGTGAAGAAACCGGAGAACTGAAACTGGCAAAAGCCATTTCTCTTTTCATGAAAGGCGAAGACCCCGTGCTAC
>JAYWEL010000060.1:0-2281 GCA_043779285.1 Chitinophagaceae bacterium
ATAATTTACATTTATGTTTAAGAATAACAGGTTTCATGAAAAGATTTAACCTTACAACTTGCCGGCACTTGCTGCTGATTATATTGTCTGTATTGATTAGTACATCCTGTAACCATACAAAAAGAAGTAATACAACAACAGCAGAAGCAGGAAAATTTGATATAAATGTACCGGCACAACATAAACCTTCAAGTAGTTTTTCCGATACCTTTACCATTGATTTTTATGCCGCAGTATTTTACAATCCTGATGCTTTACAATTAGAAAAAATTAAAGCAATTACAGATACCATGATATTTGAAAGCAATATGCATGATTGTTTTTATCAAATGAAAAATGCCCGGAATGTTTTAACTAAATACTATCCAAAAGTTAAATTAATAGAAGTGAAAAATGCCCGGTACCTGCTTTTTAAAAAACAGGACGGAACGGATTTTTATATCGACCTGAATACAAAAGATGATGCCTGTGGTATTTTTCTTTTTGATGGCATTAAAACGCCTGTTATGGTTGATATGACGAATATAGATAGTGAACTGGGATTTTATTTTACTAAATAACAAAATTTGTTAAGGTATTAATAAAAAATGCATAAGTGTTAATCGAATAACGAAAATCATTCCAATTCCTGATAAGAATCACGTCAAATCTGTAGTTTCATCAATTTAAACTACTCTATTATTCTTACTTTTGTACCGGGTATTAACCAACAATACTCGTCATTTTTTTAGTCACAAAAAAAGTTCTCATGAAAAAATTCTTACTTATTCTTACTGTAGCTCTGGGATTGACAGGTATTAGTTTTATTATCATAAATGATCCTTGGCTTGTACCCGAGAGCTTTAAAAAAATGAAAAATCCTGTTACTGCTGATGCCACCTCAATAGCAGAAGGAAAGAGTTTATATAATACCCATTGTAAATCTTGTCATGGTTCAAAAGGATTGGGAGATGGACCAAAAGCAGCACAGTTAAAAACAGAATCCGGAGATCTTTCAAAAGATTTAAAGGACCAAACAGACGGTGCCATTTTTTATAAAACAACTGAAGGCAGAGACGATATGCCAAGCTTTAAAAAGAAAATAGCAGATGCTGATGACAGATGGAATATTGTAAACTTTATGCGAACCTTAAAAAAATAAATATTTCAATAGACACATGGATCATTTAGAAACCCGACTATTCTTAGCCGGGTTTCTTCGTTTTGAGCAATAGCTATTTAGTTAATTGCTGATTAATATCATAAAAACAAATGATAAAACTTATCAACTTCAATGTTGGCTATTTATAATTTAGCCTTAGTAACTTAATCATTATCATTTATGAATATTCCTGAACAAGATCAATCCCGAAAAAAATTTATTGGATGGGGTGTAAGTCTGCTGGCCGTTTTTACTTCGGTACGATACTTCCTAAAACCATCGTCAAGGCCAGCACCCAAAAAAATAAAAATGCTTACTCAGGATGGAACTTTGGTTGAAGTGGATATTGCTTTATTGCAAGGAAAAAAAAGAAAAATTGCAAACGAAGAAATACATACATGGGTAAAAACGAAAACTAAAATCAACGAATAATTATGAATAACAAATCGACTTCCAGAAGAGATTTTATTTCGGCTACTTTGCTCACCGGCCTGGCTGTTGGATGTTCTTCTAAAACAGATCCTTTTACAGATGCAGCAGTGAATGATGACACTGTAACAGCTTCCGGTGAAATGGTTCAATTACTCTCGATAGATGGAGAAATTATTGAAGTAGATAAAGCATTTATAAAGCCGGTGCCACATATGCCCTCGGTTAGTCTTGAGGAGCAACGCAAAGGAATTGCAGGCAAAAAATTTGTTATGGTGATAGATTTGTCACGTTGCAAAAATTTAAAAAAATGCCAGACTTCCTGTAACCACGCACATAAACTGAAGGAAGGCCAAAACTGGGTGAAGATATACCCCATGAAGGATGCAGAACATACCGCATCTTATTGGCAACCTACAACCTGTATGCATTGCGATGAACCACCATGCGTAAAGGTTTGTCCGGTTGATGCTACATTCAAACGCCAGGATGGTATTGTTTTAATTGATAGTGACCGTTGTGTAGGTTGTCGTTTTTGTATGGCTGCTTGTCCTTATTCAACAAGGGTATTTAATTGGGACGATACCGGTTTGCCGGATGATATAGCCAATCAGGAATACAATGCCGAAACAAGCATTCCGCAAAAAAGAGGTACGGTAGGTAAATGTGATTTTTGTGCTGATATGACTCGCATGGGTATGTTGCCGCACT
>JAYWEL010000061.1:0-27884 GCA_043779285.1 Chitinophagaceae bacterium
GCAAAATCATCGGTAGTAAAACCATTTAGTTCCATCAAGCACATGGCAATTGCATCACCCATGGCTAATTGAGCGGTGGTGCTTGTAGTAGGAGCAAGATTATTGGAACAGGCCTCTTGTAAAACGGTGGTATTAAGTATAAAATTTACATGGGTTGCTAAATAGGATTCAATATTTCCAACAATAGCGATTAATATATTACCAAAGTTTTTTATCAATGGAACCAGCACCCGTATTTCGGGACTTTCTCCGCTTTTACTGATAATAATTACAACATCCTGTTCTGTAACTATACCCAAATCACCATGTATAGCATCGGCTGCATGTAAAAAAATAGAAGGAGTGCCGGTAGAGTTTAATGTGGCAACAATTTTTTGTGCAATAATGGCACTTTTTCCAATTCCACTAATAACTACCCGTCCTTTACATCCTTTAATTGCTAAAACAGCATTTTCAAAATCATCATTAATAAACCCTGAAAGACCCTGGATAGCATCCGCTTCCATTTGAATAGTGCGAAGAGCAATTTGTTTGATGGAAATATTCATTTGTGCCGTAAAATTATAGCATTTATAAAAAACCCGTGTACCTGATTAATATAGAAAGACAATTTTAAACAAATAAAACGAAATGGACTTTGATTTTTTAGTAAATTTGTAACCCATTATTCTATTAAAAACCTTCCTGCTGAATAAAGCCGTCAACAAACAAGTTCATTGCGGTCAAATGACGGTTGAATAGTTTTTCAAAAATAATCATATATAAATGTATAGATATCAGCGCAGGATTTGTATAGGTTTGATGTAATAATTTATAAAATTTAAAAAGGCAAAAAAGTATTATCTTAAATAATCTAGAAAAATAATCTAGAAAAATAAACTATCAGGTAAATAACGGTTATGAGTAGCACCCCAAAAACAGCTTCTAAGACAACGAAGAAGACAAAAGCTGAAAATTCTAATAAACAATCTAACAAACCGGTTTTATCCAAAAAAGGAAACCTACATCTTGAACTGAAAGATAATTTCGGGTTCAAAGGGTTTAAGGGTAATCAGGAAAAAATAATTGAATCTCTTTTAGCAGGCCACGATACGTTTGTAATAATGCCAACGGGCGGCGGAAAAAGTTTATGCTATCAACTGCCTGCTGTAATATGTGAAGGAGTTGCCATTATTGTAAGTCCATTGATTGCATTAATGAAAAATCAGGTAGATTTAGTAAGAGGGTATAATAGCAACGACGAGATTGCTCACTTTTTAAATTCAACACTAAGTAAAAAAGAAGTCACCGCGGTTCATGATGATTTATTAACCGGTAAAACAAAACTTCTTTTTGTTGCTCCTGAAACGCTAACCAGACAAGCTACCATCGATTTTTTTAGCGATTTAAAAATATCATTTTTCGCAGTTGACGAAGCACACTGCATCTCGGAGTGGGGGCATGATTTCAGGCCCGAGTACAGAAGACTGAAAGAGATGATGCAAGAAATTAATCCAGATGCCCCGATGATTGCCTTAACGGCAACGGCTACACCCAAAGTGCAAAGCGATATTATCAGTAACATGGGTTTAAGGGAGCCAAAGATTTATATTTCGTCCTTCAACCGCCCAAATCTTTATTACGAGGTTCAACCAAAAGTTAAAAAAGAAGCCACCATTAAGCACATGGTAAAATTCATTGTGCAGAATAAAGGCAAAAGCGGAATCATTTATACATTAAACAGAAAAACTACCGAAGAGTTGGCAGAAATATTGGTTGCCAATGGTGTAAAAGCTGTAGCATATCATGCCGGGCTGGATAGCAAACTAAGGTCAAGCCGCCAGGATTTATTTATGAACGAAGATGTGCAGGTCATTGTTGCTACCATTGCATTTGGAATGGGTATTGACAAACCCGATATCCGATTTGTTATGCATTTTAATATTCCCAAGAGTATTGAAAACTATTATCAGGAAACTGGTAGGGCTGGCCGTGATGGTTTGGAAGGAAAATGTATTCTGTATTATTCGCATAAAGACGTATCAAAACTGGAACACCTGATGAAAGACAAGCCGCTTAGCGAACGAGAGGTCACTGCACAACTGATTAATGAAACCGTTGCTTTTTCTGAAAGTGGTGTTTGTCGCCGCAAAAGTTTAATGAACTATTTTGGCGAAGAATATACCAAAGAAAATTGTGGAAATTGTGATAACTGTTTACATCCCAAAGAAAGAATAGAAGCAAAAGGCGAAGCGATTATTGCACTGAAAGCAATAAAGAAATTGAACGAAAGTTTTGTAACGGAATATATCATACAATTTGTTATTGGTAGATTAACCCCTCAGATAAAAATGTACCGTCATGAATCTCTTACCGAGTTTGGAACCGGTAAAGAAAAGCCGGAACATTTCTGGAATTCCACGATCCGGCAATTAATATTGGAAGGTTTTTTGAAAAAAGATATTGAAGAATACGGGGTATTAAAATTTACAAAAGCAGGGGAAGCATTTTTAAAGAAACCACAATCGTTTAAAATTATTCTCAGCAATTTGTATGAAGATGCCAATGAGGACGATGATGAAGGAACGGACTCACCAGCAGAAAATGTAATGGATGAAAAACTTTTTGAATTATTGAAAGATATACGGAAGGCAGAAGCGAAGAAAGCGAATCTGCCACCTTTTGTAATTTTTTTAGAAGGTTCCTTACAGGATATGTCACTAATGTATCCTACAACCATCGAAGAGTTGGAAAAATGTCAGGGAGTTAGTAAAGGAAAAGCGTTGCGTTATGGTAAACCATTTATTGAAACGATTGCTCAATATGTAGAAGAAAATGAAATAGAAAAACCGGATGATTTTGTGATGAAGAGTGTGTTGAATAAAAGTGGGTTTAAGGTGTATATCATTCAGCAAACAGACAAGAAAATTCCATTGGAGCAAATTGCCAAGAATAAGGATATGCGCCTGGATGAAATGTTGGAAGCAATGGAAACCATTGCCGCAAGTGGTACTAAATTAAATCTGGATTATGCCATCGATCAAATGTTGGACGAATATGATCAGGAAGATATTATGGACTACTTTAAAAGTTGCGACACATCTTCATTACAGATAGCCATGGATGAGCTATCAGACAATGAATATACCTGGGAACAATTAAAAATAATGCGGATTAAATTCCTGAATAAATATGGGATGTAATACCGCTTATAAACAGTAAATAGTCCAATGCGCTTTTCTGCGGTATAAGATCTATTGAGTAAGACAAATCACACAAAATCCTAACACAAACCCAACCTTGCAAAAGAGTTTGCTTGTATGATAAACTGGGGGTAGCGAAAAACTCCGCTTATTCTCAAACCGTTTTATTTAAGCCCCTGATCATTTTTCCATAATCAAATCTTATCTTTTCAGTATAATTTCCCCGAAAAACCACTGGTCTTTTATTTATCTATTTAAAATTAGTCATCATGCAAGCAAGATTTTTTATCGTTGTATTATTAATTTATTGCAATGCAACATTTTCACAAACAACCAAAAACTGGAGCCCTGAGCAAACCATGAAAATGAAAAACATCGGGGCAGTTGTTCCTTCTCCGGATGCCTCCAAAGTTTTATATACGGTTAGGGAAGCAGTAATGACCGACGATAAAAGCGAATACGTTAGCCAGGTTTTTCTTTGTAATGCCGATGCCCGCCCGGATGACCTGGTCGGATGGGGATCAAACTCCATTCAACTAACAAAAGGAGAAAAAAATTCATCCAGTCCGGCATGGAGCCCCGATGGTAAATGGATCAGTTTTACCTCTGCCCGTGACGGGAAGAACAATCTTTACCTGTTATCTGTAGCGGGTGGAGAAGCAGAAAAAATTACGGATTCAAAATCAGGTGTGGGAAATTATGCATGGAGCATGGACGGTTTATCGATTGCGTACTTAATGACAGATGCCGCAGAGGATCTGGAAGAGAAAAATAAAAAAGGAAAGAATGATTGGTATTATATGGAAGAGGAAATAAAACAAAACAGGCTTTATGTTTTGAGGTTAAATGAAAAAGACTCGTCCGGAAAACGGAAGTGGAAAAAATTAACGAATGAAAATTATAATGTGAGTGCCTTTGATTGGAGCCCTGATGGGAAGTCGATAGTTTTTGCACACGGTAAATCGCCCAAGGTAAATGATAATATTTACAGCGATATTTCAGTTGTTGATATGGCTACCACAAAAACGAACTTGTTGGCCAATACCGGGGCAGGAGAATCTGCTCCACAATATAGCCCGGATGGGAAATGGATTGCTTTTGAGTGCACCCAGGATCCGGTAGTTTGGGCAGGCAAAACATTGATAAAATTCATGCCTTCTGCAGGTGGTGTACCTAAATCATTTACCGAAACTCCCGGTCATCAACCAGGTATTATTGGATGGGCCTCATCGAATGATGCCATTTTTGTTGTTGAAGCCAACCGTACATTAAACAGCATTTTTTCTTTGGGTATGGATGGAAAAACAATCACCGAATGGAGTAAAGGAAATACTGATCTGATTGGCTCTGTTTCTCAAAATACAAACAGGAATTTTATTGGTCTTGTTTTACAAAACACCAATAAGCCGGGAGAGGCATATATAAGCAGTTTGTCTTCATTCAATCCTAAAAAAATTACCGATATCAATGCGGAGATTGCATCGAAACCCATTCCTAAAACAGAAGTTATCAAATGGAAATCATTTGATGGTAGGGAAATAGAAGCATTGCTGACCTATCCGTTGAACTACGAACAGGGAAAAAAATACCCGATGATATTGAATGTGCATGGCGGACCTGCCGGTGTATTTACGCAAAATTTTGTTGCAGGTAACCAGGGTACTTATCCGATTGCTGCATTTGCCGAAATGGGCATGTTTGTTTTGAGACCAAACCCACGGGGGTCCAGTGGTTATGGGGTGGAGTTCCGGTTAGCTAATCAACGCGATTGGGGTGGTGATGATTATAAGGACCTGATGTTGGGTGTGGATTATGTATTGAAAATGGGTGTGGCCGATGTAAACAAATTAGGCGTTATGGGTTGGAGTTATGGCGGCTTTATGAGTAGCTGGATAGTTGGTCATACCGACCGTTTCAAAGTGGCATCCATTGGTGCGCCGGTGGTGGATTTATCACATCAAAACTTAACCGATGATATTGCCGGATTTCTTCCATCGTATATGAAAGCCGATCCATGGAATGATTGGGCCGTATATGATGCCCACTCGCCATTGCGGTTTGTACAAAATGTAAAAACGCCGGTTATGTTGCAGCATTGCGAAGGCGATCAGCGGGTACCTATCAGTAATTCCATCATGTTTTTTAATGCATTAAAAAGAAGAAATGTTCCTGTAAGAATGTTGTCAATTCCCCGCCAGGGTCATGGACCCAATGAACCTAAAATGGTGTTGAAAACCATGCAGACGAACGTGGAGTGGTTTGAAAAATATATTGGCAGCGATAAAGCTTTTTAAAATATGTTTCAATTTTAATATTGAAAGAGGCATATGCCTCTTTTTTTATTTTCAACTATCCCCGACAGATAAAATATTTTTCAAAAAATAATACATATAATATTATTTCATATCTTGGTAATTCTTTTATTACCCTATGCAGGCCAATTTACTCTGGGCTTCAATTAATATAAACGAAAACCAAAACCAACATGTCAACCAATCTTGCTGCGCCTGTTAGCCAAACAGAACGCATTGTAATTCTTGATTCATTACGGGGCATTGCTATTCTTGGAATTTTATTAATGAATATTCCAGGCTTTGCCCTGCCTGCGCCTGCTTCTTACGGCGATCCTTCTGTACTGAATGAATGGGGAACCATCAATTTTAAAACCTGGTATTTTATTGACTGGTTCATGGAAGGCAGCCAACGGGGAATTTTCTCCATGTTATTTGGCGCCGGCATTATTTTATTTATAACCCGGCAGGAAAAAAAAGCAGAAGGGCTGTGGGCTACGGATTATTTTCTCCGCAGGCAGTTGTGGCTGCTTGTATTTGGTTTGTTTAATGCCTTTGTTCTTTTATGGTTCTGGGATATTTTATTTCAGTATGCCATTATTGGTATTATCATGTTTGCTTTTCGCCGGCTTTCACCCAAAGCTTTAATTATCGGCGCTTTTATTTCATTGCTGTTGATGACTGCAAGAGAAAATGTAGATGCCGACCGGGAACGGAAAATGATTTATAAAGGCGAGGCCATTGCAAAAATGGATACGACTGTTACCAAACTTACGGATGAACAGAAAGCCAATTTGGGTGCTATGACAGAATTTAAAGAAAGAACAAGCCAGGGTGGAAAAGAAAAACAAATGCAAAAAAGCCTGAAGGCAGTGCGGGGCAGTTATGGCGGATTTTATGAATACCAGAGTGAAAGAAGTTTTCAGAGTGAAATACATTATACTTATGATGGATTATGGGATATCATGATATTTATGTTTTTGGGAATGGCCTTTTTTAAAAATGGTGTAATAACAGGTCAAGCATCCGCCAAAGTTTACTGGTGGATGTTTATTGTGGGGCTTGGTGTTGGTTTAACCCTTTCTTACTTCCGGCTGCAACCACTGATTGAATATAAGTTCAACCGTTTCGATATTTTAAAAAATGGTTCCTTTGAGTTTTATGAAATATCCCGCACATTCAGAGCCATCGGCATTTTTGGATTGATCATGCTACTGTATAAATCAGGTTGGTTCAAATGGTTGTTTGCATTGATGCGTCCGGTGGGGCAAATGGCATTTACCAATTACCTGATGCAATCATTGCTGGTAGGATTATTTTTCTATGGTATTGGCTTTGGCTTGTTTGGGAAATTGCAGCGCCATGAAATTTATTATGTGGTTGCCTCGGTATGGATTGTACAAATTATATATAGTCATATCTGGCTAAAATATTTCCGATTTGGCCCGTTGGAGTGGGCCTGGAGAAGTTTAACGTATTGGAAAGTGCAACCTTTCGTTCGTGAAAAATAGGCGTTTGATACTGTTGCTATACCTTCATGTTTTGAGGTATAGCAACAGTATTTATTTTTCATCAATGGTAAAAACAATATATCCTTTATCCTGGTATTTAGACAAGGTGGTTTTGGCTGAAAAAGCAATTTGTATAGAGGGCAATAATTCGGTATGACTCAACTCTCTGAATTGAAGACTTTGACCACAAACTATCAACCCAGTACCGGCTTTTTGAAACTGACTGAACAGGTCGTTATTGGGATTTGGCTTTCCGTAAGCTTTTTGATAATATTCATTATTCAAAATGCTTAATAAAGAAGCCGAATGAAAAATGATAATCGTTTTCAGGTTTTCTTTTTTATAACCGGCAGCAATATGCAGGTTCATGATACGGCCTACTTCTTCCAGGCCTTCATTTACATGCGTTCCCTGTGCATTATTGAATGTGCCTTGGGTAAAATCAAAAATTAGTTTTAATTCTTTATCCGTGTCGGGTTTATTGCTAATATTTTCTATTGGAATAACCCCCGTCATTTTGCTTCCTTTTATCAACGGATAAATCATCTTCGGTTCCAACTTTGTAAAACGTTCTTCACGACTGACAGCTGCAGTGTTTTGAGTTTGCGCTTGAATAGCAGTTGACGCGAAAATGAAAACGGCGAAAAATGCGGAAAGATATTTTGAATACATTGTTTGGTTTTTAAAGTGTTTGGCTAAAGATAATAATTACCTTTATTTGCTTGATTAATTTTTTTTAATGATCGGTTTCAATTTAAGTTTTATGCAAAAAATAATGCGTTGCTTTTTTATCATTTTTATATTCCTGTCATGTAATCAAAAAAATTCGAATACGGTTTTACCGGTTGAATATGACAACGGTTATCAGACCGCTTCGTTTTCAGACCCCGAAAGGATGGAAAAAATAAAGCAGGCATTTCCGGCAATCGATAAAATTTTTAAAGACTATGCAGACTCAAATCACCTGCCGGGTGTTGCGTATGGTTTAGTGGTCGAAGGCCAATTAGTTTACAAAGGAAATATTGGCTTCACCGATATTGAAAAGAAAATACCGGTTACGTCTACTTCTTTGTTTCGTATTGCCAGTATGAGTAAAAGTTTTGCAACGATGGCCCTATTGAAACTGCGGGATGAAGGAAAACTGAATCTCGATGACCCTGCATACTATTACATTCCTGAATTAAAAAATTTAAAATATCCCACAGTGGATGCGCCTCACATTACGATCCGTCACCTAATGACACATGGTGCCGGCTTTCCCGAAGACAATCCATGGGGCGATAGGCAGCTTGCAGATAGTGATAAGGACCTGATGGAATTTATTGGTAAGCAAATTTCTTTTTCCAATCCGCCAGGCATTGCATATGAATATAGCAATCTTGGTTTTGCATTACTTGGAAAAATAATTACAACAGTTTCCGGTATGCAGTACCAGCAGTACATCAAGAAAAATATTTTTAATCCACTAGGCATGAAAACAACAACCTATGAGTACGCTGATGTTGCGCCAGATAAATTGGCTCACGGTTACCGTTGGTTGAATGAAAAATGGAATGAGGAAGAATTGTTGCATGACACAAAAGATGGCAGTTGGGGTGCCATGGGTGCCATGATTTCCTCGATCGATGAATTTGCAAACTATATGGGTCTGCATTTATCTGCCTGGCCGGCCAATAATATGCAAGATGACGGTCCAATAAAAAGAAGTTCGGTTCGGGAAATGCATCACCCATGGAGATGGAATGGATTTAATCCAGGGTATAAATTTCCGGATGGAAGAACCTGTGCAATTACAACAGCGTATACCTATGGCTTGGGATGGATGAAAGATTGCGATGGAAAAACCTATATCGCCCATAGTGGAGGGCTTCCCGGTTTTGGAAGCCAATGGCGTATGATGCCGGATTATGGAATTGGTATTGTTTCTTTTTCTAACCGCACGTATGCACCGATGGGATTTGTGAATCTAAAAATTCTGGATACTATAATAAAAATAGCCGGACTTCAGCCTATGCAACTGCCTGCATCAAAAATTCTGGAACAACGAAAAAATGAATTGATAAAAATGTTGCCCGATTGGATAGGGGCAGAGCAAAGCGGTATCTTTGCCGAAAACTTTTTCCCTGACTTTAAGATTGATAGTCTGAAAAAAGATGCCAGAGACCTTTATACAAAAGCAGGGAAAATAATTTCAGTGAAAGGAATGAAAGCAGAAAATCAATTGCGAGGAACTTTTATTTTGGAAGGAGAAAAAACAGATATCGAAATATATTTTACACTGTCTCCCGAGAATCCGGCATTGATACAGGAATACCATATCAAAGAAGTTCCAAAGCTGAAAAAATAGTTGGTTGAAATTTTTAAGGTCTATCAGATTACTATGAAATGTGTTTTTATTTTTGTTTGTTTATTTGCTGTTAGCCTGTTGTTTTCGTAAAAAGGAAAAAGCGGAATCAGTGGAACTGTTGTTGATATAACTTCGAAACAAGGTTGGAATGGTTCTGCAACTGCGAATGCGGGAAACTTAAACAGACAGAATGCGACTATTTTAATGAATTACCCCGGAGCAAGCTGCCGAGGTATCGAATACAAAATACAGCAAACGCACAAAATACAAACAGCCACCCCGCAGCAAGCTGCGAGGAATTCTTTTGATTAAATATACCGGGCCTGACTGGGTACTAATTTCCTCCTTTCAGAAAGGAATTAGTGCCCAGTTTTATTGTGGTTGGTAGAGGAAATAGCAACCAGGGCAGAAAATTTATTTCATTCATTATCAATCAAGGATGGCCTGATAAGTCAGGTCTCTAAATTTTTCTACTACATCGCCGTGTGTACTACTTTGTAATTGACGGTAAAAAAGCATCACTATTTTTTCCTTCGGATCTACCCAATAGGATGTAGCAAATGCACCACCCCAACTGTATGTGCCGGGCTGTGCCGGTGTACGGCCACTACTCTTTTCCGTTACAATCTGAAAACCCAATCCGAATTTATCGTCACCACGGACAGAAAGTTCACCGATCTGATTCATGGTCATGATGCGGACCGTGTTACGACTTAAAATCCGGTTGCCATTATACACGCCATCATTCAGCAACATTTGCAGAAAAATCGCATAGTCATAAATGGTCGAAGACAATCCGGCGCCACCGGAATAATATGTACTATTGACTAACGGGTAATTGGAAACAGTGGATCCATTCAGCATATTTGCTTCGGCTTTTACCAGCTTACCCAAAGAATCTTCTTTGTATAAATTTACCAGGCGGGATGCTTTTCCTACCGGCATATAAAAATGAGTGTCTTTCATGCCTAGTGGTTCAAAAATTTTGGTTCTAAAAAAATCATTCAGGGTCATTCCAGAAATAACTTCTACCAAACAACCCAGCAAATCACTGTTTAAACCATATGTCCATTTTTCTCCGGGTTGGTGCATGAGCGGTAATTTGCCGAGGCGTTTCATGGCATCTAACAGCTTATCATGCTGTACGCCTATTCCTGCAGTTAGATTGTTTTTTGCATAAATGGCGTTGGCCTCCTTGCTTCCTATTTGCGCATATCCCAATCCGGATGTATGAGTAAATAATTCCCGAATGGTAATTTCTTTTTTGGCAGGTACCGTTGTATAGGTTGTATCAGCGACATTAAATTTATCCAGCACCTGTTGTTTTCTAAAAGCAGGAATGTATTTGGACACCGCATCATCCAGTAAAAATTTTCCTTCTTCAAACAAGATCATCATGGCTACACTGGTAATCGCTTTTGTTTGGGAAGCAATCCGGAAAATGCCGTCTTTTTTCATGGCCGTTTTTGTATTCAGGTCATCAAAACCGGCGGCATTGTAATACGCAATTTTTCCATGATGTAAAATCATGGCCACACCTCCATTCATCCATCCTTTCTGCACCCAATCATTCATTTCCCGGTCAATTCTTTTTAAGCGTTCCGTAGAAAAACCTGCTGCTTCTGCAGTTGCAACGGAAACAATTTTTTGTGCCGATAAAATGGATACCTGACAGGAAATAAATAGCAGAATTAATAAAAACTTTTGCATAATTTATTTTTTTACTGATGTGATTTAAGGTGATCTTCTATACTTTTTATTATTATTTCGAAGTTTGCATGCGCATTATTATTTAACAAGATAATCGTTTTGTTTTTATCAATGAAGCGGATGATCTGCGTTTTGTAACCAGGATTATCACCGGTGTGGTACACCACTCTTCCCATGGTGGAATCAGTTTTCAGCATCCACCCAAAACCATAATTGGATAAACTTCCATCGTTTAGTTTCATTGGCGTAAAAGCTTCTTGTAAAGTAGATTGCGTTATCAATTTTTCGGAATACAAAGCCTGATCCCATTTTAATAAATCGGTAGTTGTAGAACTGATTCGTCCAGGGCCTTTGCGATTGCCCAACCAGATGGTATAATCTGATGAAGGAAATGAATCGGCTCGAATGTACCTGCCTGCCGGCAAGGCAGGTTGGTTTCTTGCTTTTACATAAATATGCCCGATAGCAAAATTGGGAGTTGCTTTTTTTTCTTCCAGAGTCCGGATGTCAGTGCTTTTCATTTTTAGCTTTTTAAAAATCCATTGGCGGCACATTTCTATAAAATCTTTTCCACTTGCTTTTTCCGCAATACTGGCTAAAATTAAATACGCGGTGTTGCTGTATTCGTATTTTGTGCCCGGTTCAAATAATTTTGGTGGAGCATATTTATTTAAATATTCAATACAATCTGCATTACCTGCCACTTTTGTTTTATCCCAATGTTTATCCATCAATTGCTGGTAATCGGGTAGGCCGCTTGTGTGTGTAAGTAAATGCCGGATGCTGATTCCTTTATAAGGGATGTCCATAAATTTTTCCACTAAATCATCATAGTTCAACAAACCTTTTTCTTGCAGCATCATAATAATCATGGCAGTGAATTGTTTTGAAACCGATGCCAGTTCAAAGATGTCTGTAGTATGTAACGGCGTTTGACTGGCAAATTCTCGAAACCCAAATGCTTTTTGATAAACAGGCCTTCCTCGACCGGACAACCCAGTCGGACTTTCGTTTTCAGCAATAAGAACAACTGCACTAAAATCTTTTTGCGCAGCAAACAAACTGTCAAGTTGTTTTTGTTGAGCAAAAATGCTACAGGGTATAAAACTAAGAAGGACAAAAAATTTGCGCATGAAATTGGTATAGTTTTTAGTAGCTTTTATTGATATGTCCCGGCCCAGATAAAGTTTTCCCTGCCCTTACACCCAAATGTTTTTCATTGTCCACCGTCAGCACCCCATTTACAATTACAAATTCAAAACCGATAGAGTATTGATGAGGGTTTTCAAAAGTGGAAAGATCCTTTACTTTATTTTCATCAAAAATGACAATATCTGCGGCCATACCCTCCTTGATCAATCCACGGTCTTTCAACTGGAATTTTTGTGCTGGTAAGGAAGTCATTCTACGTATAGCTTCTTCCAAAGTCAATACTTTTTCTTCCCGAACATACTTGCCTAATACTCTTGCATTGGTACCAAATCCTCGGGGATGTGGAACGCCTTGTCCGAATATACGGATGCTGGCATCGCTGGCAAACATATTGTATGGGTACTGCATGATGTACTTCACATCCTCATCGCCCATGCCATGGAAAACCATGCCGGCGCCACCTTTCAGCATCATTTCAATGATGGTTTCTGCTTCCGCCGCTGCGGTGTGTTTTCTCCCCCGAAGTAAATTTATTGCTTCAATGCTTTTGCCATTCACGGTTGTGTCTGCCGAATGATTGGCAACAACAGCATAACTGAAATGTTTCAATTTCCGGTTTTTTAGTCTTTTAAGCATCTGTGCAATCACCTCTTTTTTTATTGCCGGATTTTGCAACCGGGCTTTTATTGAGTCTATACCGTCAGCTAGTATTTCATCTGGTATCAAGGTACTCAAGGATGTGCTACTGGCCGTATATGGATATTGATCGATGGTTACATCAATGCCTTCTTTACGTGCTGCTTCCACCATAGCAATCGTTTCCTTGCTTCGCCCCCAGTTTTGCTGTCCACTTAGTTTGAAATGGGAAATCTCAACCGGAATTTTTGCTTCACGTCCGATGGTTAGCGCTTCGTTAATCGCTTGTGCAACACTGTCACCCTCGTTTCGCATATGCGAAGCATAGACACCATTGTATTTAGACGCCACTTTGGCCAAACGAACTATTTCATTTGTTTTAGAATAAGTGCCCGGAATATAGATGAGCCCTGTCGATAAACCAACCGCTCCATCCAGCATCGCTTTTTCTACAATAGCTTCCATCCTTGTCAATTCCTCTTCATTTGGGTCTCGCCTGGCCGTACCGATCACGGCCTTGCGAACATCGTTATGACCGATTAGGGTTGCTACATTCACAGAAGTTTTAATTGAATCGATCAGCGTAAAATATTTTTTAATATCAACTCTTGAACCGCCACAGTTACCGGTAACGACAGTTGTAACCCCATCCAAAATAAAGTTATCTGCAGTAGGATTTTTAACTTCTTCCCCTTCAATATGCGTATGTACATCTATGAAGCCGGGAGCAACAATCCGGTTGCCGGCATCAATGATGCGTATTGCCGTATAATTTGACAGTTTGCCAACCGCTACAATTTTTCCATCCTGAATAGCTATATCTCCATAATACCAGGAGTTGCCGGTTCCATCGATGATGCGTCCGTTTTTAATCAACAGGTCTGCCGTCCTTTGGGCAAAAAGAATTGAAGGAGTAATAAAGAGAATAAGCAGTAATTTTTTCATCTGTAAAAACTTTAGTTAATGTTGTTTGTATTTATGTTTTTTATTTTCTTCAATCCGTTTCGTTGCTCATGAACCAGGTATGAGAATGGATAATTGTGATTCATTAAGTTTAATTATTAATTTAAAATTCATAATTCATAACTCATAATTCATAACTCATAATTCTTAACTCATCTCAGTTCCCCGGCTGATACGTTTTCACCGCATGTTTCAACACGTCTTCTTTATAAAAAAGCACATCTTTGAACTGACCCTTGCTATACATTTCTCCCTGATCGAAAAAATGTTTGGAATTTTCATCACCACTTTGTCCACCGGCAAGCAATGATTTTGCGCTAACTTTTTTTCCGAATTCAACCGCAGCAATAAAACTGTTTCCATTATACCCATATCGTTTTTTTGTACCGGCAAAAGTCCGGCTATTGTATGAAGGGAGCATGCCCCATGCAGAAGATGCAAAAGCAACCGGGTAACTGAGTTTGCTGTCATCAAACTTATTTTCAATATCAGAGGAAATGCGTTGTATACGGTTGATGTCTCCCCATGGCATCTGCCATTTTCCAAAATCCTTTTCCAGATTTTTTACTGTGCTTAACAAGGTGCTGAGCATCAGGTCGGCTTTTCCGGTTTTTGCAAAACTGGTCGTTTTTTCTACTACACCTTCGCCATTTTCCCGATTGATGCTTCCTTGTATACGCTGTGCCCATTCTATTGCAAGGGTTGTGGCAATTGATTTTTCAGAAACATGATAATTCCAGTTTTTTAATACAGATATCGGTCCCACCAAATAAGCATACAAACTATCATTGGGCTTCACTGTTTTTTCAAACGCATTGATCAATGCCGGAACAAGGGTTTCGAATGCGGTTAAGTTGCTGTCGTAACCGGCAGCAATTACTTTATCAATGGTATACGCTTTCTCTCTGTCTAAAACACGGACTGCGTTAATGCCCCGAAAATTTTCTGCATCAGGAGCCAGGTAGCTGGCAAAGTTTTCTTTTTTCGGGCTGAATTTTCCGGACACGGTAAATGGCGTGGCATTACAATTCTGTATCCACCCGTTTTCGGGATTATAGATATACACCGATTCATTGACGGTATGATAGCCCTTCCATTCGGTGGCCAAAGTGGAACCATCAACCGGTTTGCTCCAATCGTATTTCGAATCTCTTTTTGGTAAAAAATTGCCGTGCCAATAAGCAATATTTCCTTCGGCATCGGCATAGACGGTATTATTGGAAGGGTTGGCACCCATGTCCATTGTTTTTTTAAAGTCTTCAAAATTTTTGGCCTTGGTTCTGGTCCAGGATTGGATAAAGCCTTTGGTATCGCGGTTATTATGGCGAACACTTAAATAATGCCCATCCCGTTTGGCCATGATAGGTCCATGATGCGTATGAAGTGTTTTGAATGTTTTTTCCTGATGACCACTTTTGGTCAGAAATTTTATGATGATATTTTTTTCGGTTACTGGTTTCAGTTTGCCCTCGTATTCATAAAACCATTTGCTATCTTTTTTTACCAGCTTTTCAATGTAGGCATCCGAAATATCGGCCTGACTGGAAGTATGCATCCATCCACAATGTTCGTTGAAACCCTGATAAATAAATGGTTGACCCCAAGTAACTGCACCATAAGCATTCAAACCCCGTCCGAACGGATCATCCGGGCTGGCCTGCTCACTTACCATGTGTACTTCGGGACGGAAATAAAAAGTAACATGCGGATTGATGTATAAAATTGCATTACCCGAAGCAGTTATTTTTGGAGAAAAAGCAAATCCATTAGAACCGGTCAACTTTTCATCATCAAATAAATTAACTTCTTTCGTCATCGTATTTACTGCCATAGCATCATCTTTCCCCGAATAGAATTGTTTCAGTTCATTGGTACTTACCCCACCGGTACTGATAGCACCAATACTGCCATCGGTCCAAAGCAAAGGATACCAGGGCTGGAATCGGTTAAGCAAGGCCGGTTTAACCGTTGGGTTTTTATATAAATAAAAATTGATTCCGTCTGCAAAAGCATTCAATATTTGTTTAAGCCATGGGGCAGCTTTTTGGTAATCCTTGATTGCCTCAGTACTGTCAATTACCAGGCGAATCAATAAGTCATTATACAAATCTTGTTCTCCATTTACTTCAGAAAGACGGCCCAATTTGTCAATATAATTCATCTCCACCCGTTTGAAGTCGTCTTCGCATTGTGCATAGAGCAAACCAAAAACAGCATCTGCATCGGTTTTTCCGTAGATATGCGGGATGCCCCAATTGTCCCGAACGATATTAATATTGGAAGCTTGTTTTTCCCATTTCACAATTTCAGATTTGTTGAAAGGTTGTGCAATGAGTTGTAAGGGTAGAAATAAAAAGAGTAAAATTTTTTTCATTAGTTCAATTAGTTTTTAGGAAGCCTATCATTCAGTAAATATAAAATTTATTCATTGTGCCAATCAGGTTTCATATTACCGTTCATATAATTCAGATTCAATAAGCTATTTTTGAAATATAAGTAATACTAAACATGAACGGACAGGAATACCAAGGAATGTTGATCGAGTGCCAGAATATGATTGCCACCTATATTCATCGAACACCGGTACTTACATCCAGCATACTGAATGAACTAACAGGTGCCCAATTGTTTTTCAAATGTGAGAATTTTCAACGAATGGGAGCATTTAAAATGCGTGGTGCGGTTCATGCTATTTTAAAATTCAACGAAGCGCAAAAACAAAAAGGCGTAGTTACACACAGTTCCGGAAATTTTGCCCAGGCCTTATCGCTGGCTGCAAAATTGACGGGTATCAAAGCAACCATCGTGATGCCCAACAATGCCCCTGCAGTAAAAAAAGAAGCGGTAAAAGGATATGGTGGAACTATCGTAGAATGCGAACCAACTGCTATTGCAAGAGAAATACTGGCAGATAAAATTGTTGAAGAAACAGGAGCTACATTTATTCATCCATCCAATAACATGGATGTAATTCTTGGACAGGGAACTGCAGCTATGGAACTGATACAGGACTATCCTGACCTGGATTATATTGTTACACCTATTGGTGGCGGCGGGCTTATTGCAGGTACAGCATTGGCAGCACATTATTTTGGAAAAAATATTTCTGTGATAGGAGCAGAACCTGCTCAAATGGATGATGCTTTTCGTTCTATGATTTCAGGAAAGATTGAAAGCAATGAAGCAAAAGCAAATACCATCGCCGATGGATTAAAAACCAACCTGGGAGATATCAATTTCCCTATCATAAAAAATAATGTCCAAGAAATTATTTTAGTAGAAGAACATGAAATCATGGATGCATTAAAACTGATCTGGGAACGGATGAAAATAATCGTTGAACCATCCAGTGCAGTAGCTCTCGCTGCCGTATTGAAACGAAAAGATCTTTTCGCAAATACAAAAACAGGCATCATCATCTCCGGTGGAAATGTGGATGTAAAATCAGTAGCCGCTCTTTTTTAGTTTTTTATATCGAGGCTTGTTGCTTTTTTCTTTTTAAAATAAAAATAAAAAGGAACACCAATTAAAACCAATCCGAGTCCGATCAGTGATTGCAAAAAATGAATATAAAACGTGTTGATGATTAATGCGGTTGAAAACAAGATAAACAGGATCGGTATGACAGGGTATCCAATCACTTTTACTTTAATGGTTCCGTTCCGTTTCATTTTAATCAATGCTACGGCAATCAGGGCATAAAATAAAAAACCGGCAAAGATGACCATGTCTGTTAACATATCAAATGTTCCGGATACCACCAGTACAGAACTCCAAACCATGGTATATAAAAGAGCCACGTAAGGGGTTTGAAATGTTGGATGAATCTTCGCTACATTATTGAAAAAATATTTTTCCTGTGCCATACGGAAATGAACCCTGGAATGACCCAGGATGAGTGCATTTAATGTTCCAAAAACACTGATCATGATAAGCAGGCTGATGAAAATTTTACCAAAACTTCCAATTAGTGTTTCTGCAACAACCGATGCGCCTATTTGATTTTGTCCAACGGAAGCTAGCTTTTCCAATGGCAATACATGCATATACGCAAAGTTGATGAGGATGTATAATGTCATAGCTATGGCTACTCCCGACATGATAGCAATAGGCAAATTCTTTTTCGGGTTTTTAATTTCTCCCGAAATAAATGAAATGGTAGCCCAGCCATCGTAAGCCCAGAAAGCACTCAGCATGGCAGCAAACAATGCACTGATGAAAGCAGTTCCTTTTAAAGGATTGGCTACAATTATTTCAGAAGCGATTGTTTCCGTATTGGCATTGCCGGTATAAAATAATCCAAACAAAATGATCAGCAGTATGCCCAGAATTTTTGTGGAGGTAATGATATTACTTAGGAGCCCACCATTTTCTGCTCCACGATAATTGACGATCGTTAATAAGATAATTGAAATAATAGCTAATAATTTAATGCCTGAATCTGCAAAAGGGAAAATGAAATCGGCAATAGAAATATGAGCCAGTGATTCAAACGGATTTGGTAACGGAATGAGTGTATTGACTGTTTGTGCAAAAATAAATCCCAATGCGGCAATAGATGCAGAACCGATGATGGAGAAATCGGACCAGCCAAACATGAATGAAAAAAAATTGCCGAATGACAATCGCAGATATTCATAGACACCTCCGGTTTCTTCTGTTAATGAGGACAGGCCTGCAAGAGTAAATGCTCCAAACATGGTTATGATTCCCGCAATGGCCCAGGCCAACAGTATGCCGCCTTCACTTAAACCCGTTTGCGACATGGGAATAATTTTTTTAAAAACTCCCGAGCCAATCATCATGCCGGCTACTAATAAAATGGCGGTGAATAAACCCAGAACCCGTTTCAGGGATAAAGTAGCCTTGTCTGTGGCTTCGAATTTCTTTTTTAGCATATACAATAATAGTTTTTGTTTTATAAAATAGGATTGATTTTATTCTTTATCGATTTCCATTCAACCCGTGATGATATTTTTGAAAACATTTTTTAAGCTTCATAAATAATTATTCATTTTTGAATTTGCCTTCCCAAAAAAACTATTGTAACTTTTCATTTCCTCTTAGTTCGTTTAAGTGAAACGAACTTAAATCAGTACTGAAATTTTATTTTTTAACACTGCCAAAAGCAGATAAAAACATGTTTTATGTATATAGTACGAGATATTTTTCAATTGAAGTTTGGCCATTACAAACCGGCAAAAGCATTACTTGACAAGGCCATCGAAAGCGGTATGATGCCGGATGCGGCTTTCAGTAAAGTCTATAGCGATTTTACCGGCGATAGCTACCGGTTAATTTTTGAAGAAGGCTACGATTCGTTAGCAGATTATGAAAAAGCGTTAAATACCGGTATGGCAAAACCGGAGTGGCAGGAATGGTATGGAAGTTTCAAGGAGCATATTGTTAGCTCACACCGCGAGATATTGAAACAGGTTGTTTGATTTCATAAAGTATCTAGTTCCGAAATCAGAGAACAGCATAAAACTGACTGCTCCTTTTTTTGAAGCAATCTGTCATAAAATAAGCGTACAATAAATTAGGAATGGCTATCATTTCCCAACTCCATTGTATTTTCGCAGCGATGAAATCTTTTGATACCATTATTGGAACAGATGTTTTACAGGCAATTGCATATTTGCAAAATGGCGAAACAGTGGCTATACCTACCGAGACGGTGTATGGTTTAGCAGCGAATGCGTTGGATGATGATGCCGTGTTGAAAATATTTGAAGCAAAGAACCGTCCGCATTTCGATCCACTGATAGTACATGTTGCCAATAAAGAACAGATACCGGATTATGTTTCTGCAATTCCGGAGCAAGCCATAAAACTGATGAATGCTTTTATGCCGGGCCCCATTACATTATTATTAAAAAAGAAAGCAAATATCCCGGATCTGGTAACATCCGGTTTGGATACCGTAGCTATCCGTGTACCGCAACACCCATTGGCATTAGCGCTTTTAAATAAATTAGATTTTCCATTGGCAGCTCCCAGTGCCAATCCATTCGGATATATAAGCCCTACAACTGCACAGCATGTGTACGATCAGTTGCATGGAAAAATTCCTTACATATTGGATGGCGGTTCTACCAATGTGGGAGTAGAATCAACCATTGTTGGTTTTGAAGACGAACAAGTAATGGTATACCGGTTAGGTGGATTGGCACTAGATGAAATTGAAAAAATTGTGGGACCTGTTTTGTTGAATAATATGGAAAGTTCAAATCCCATGGCACCAGGATTATTGAAAAGTCATTATGCACCCAGGAAAAAATTGTATTTCAATCCTGTTGTCAAAACGGAGTTTGAAAATATTGCTGTAATTGCTTTTGATAAATTTGTCGATGACTATCCAAAAGAAAAACAAGTATTGCTTTCTGAAAAAGGCGATTTGCATGAAGCTGCCAGAAATCTTTTTTCCGTGATGCGGCAATTAGATAAAAGTGATGCTGAAATAATTGTAGCTGTAAAATTTCCGGATCATGGTTTGGGGTTGGCTATCAACGACCGCTTGAAACGTGCATCGGCCGAATAGTTTATACCATCTTGATTTACTAAATAGTCCAACGCCCGCCTGACTGGACGGGCAGGGACTATGTGTAAATCTTAGATGGTATTATACTGCAGAAAAGCGCATTGGACTATTTACTGTTTATAAGCGGTATTAGTCTTCACCCTTTCCTTTATCTCCAACAAAATGGTCTTCTTTTCTTCTGAACAAAACATTGAAAGTAGTCAGTGAGCCATAGATACGGGTGATATATTGCTGCAGGTTTACCTTGTCTTCATCCGTCAATACTTTATGGGCGTTGATGTGTTGTTCTAATACCCTGAGGCGGTCTCGTAGCATGACAATTTTATGAAAGAATATATCAACCGGAATTTCTTTTGGTTTCAATGTTTTGTCGGCAGGTTGTAAAAGCATCATTCCATTGATCCATTTGTCACCCAGTGGAATAACTTCCTGCAGGCCGCCCCACATCTTTAATATTTTTAATAAGGAAAGTTCAATGTCTGAATTGGTCTCCAGTTCTTCAGAAATATTTTCAGGAATAATCTCTTCCAGTTTATAATCGTCCTTGTCAATTTCTTTTATACCGTGATTGATGAATGAGATAAGATAAGTTGCATACCTGATTCCAACAATAACACCGGGTCCATAATTTATGTGTTGCAGACGGGTGCCGATACCTAGTGTTAGCTGGTCCATAATTTTCTATTTCAATTAAAGATATAAAAGGAACTCTATTATTAAAACTGTTTGATCGTAGGTGGTTCCTTTCTTAAATAAAGCCTCAAAGAATTTTTTATAAACAATCTGAAATCGTAATCAGAGGAGTATAAGGCGAATTCGTAGGGTGGCCGGTAATGTACCATGAAACTATCCAGTTGCGATCCATCCAGGCCGGTGAGTTGTCTCACCATTCGTTTGCTGAAACGGTAGTCGACATATTTTTCTTGCTCCTCGTTCAACAATCGGTTTTGAAAGGATAGCATCTGCCTGTTTTTCCGGAACTGAAAAGCTCGGATCAGTTCATTCAAATCAATTCCGGCTCCCATGGGTCCTATACTGGTCATACTGCCAACCGTTGGTTTATGAAAATCAAAAGCCTTTTTATAATCCAACCTGTTCTGTATGGAGTCCTGCCGGTAATCTCTTGGTTTGATTCGTATTTCGGTCAGTACGGGGATATTGATATGCAGGGCTATGTCAAATTTCCAGGGTGTGTTCATTTTAGCAACCGGGTATTTCAGGGTTGCTTTATTCAAATAAGAAAACCAAACACTGTCTTTTTCACCCACTTCAATCTGATAATTTCCATTGGCATCCGATACAGTGCCTTTACCATTCGAACTTAAAACGCTTACCCGTTCCAGTGGGTAAATCCTCGAACTGTCATACACCGTTCCGCTTACTTTTATCTGTGCATGCGCAAATTCGGCTGAAATTATCAGCAGGATTACTAAAATGCTTTGTATGGAAAATAGTTTCAGTTTCAAGAACTTCAATGTTAAAAGGAGGCAAATAACAGACAAAAACTTGAATATAATGTATTGCACTTGTTAAATATCCATTGTACTAAAATACTAATTCAGTAATTCTTCAATGATAGTTGGATAATGCTTGTGTTCTAACTGATGAATACGGTGTGCCAGTGTTTCAGCCGTATCGCTTTCCAGTACCGGACAAGTTGCCTGAAAAATCAGTTGTCCATGATCGTATAATTCATCTACATAATGAATGCTGATACCACTCTCTTTTTCCCCTGCAGCAATTACGGCTTCATGAACTTTTTGTCCGTACATGCCTTTACCACCATATTCGGGTAACAGTGCCGGATGAATATTGATGATTCGTTTTGGAAAAGATTGAATCAAGGCCGGTGGTATTTTCCATAAAAACCCGGCTAAAATGATGAACTCAATATGGGCTTCTTTCAATTCATCGGCGTATGCGTTTCCCCGGAAAAATTTTTCTTTTTCAATAATTAAACCAGGTATATGCTCCGCCATGGCAATATTCAAGACACCTGCATCCGTTTTGTTTGAAGCTACCAAGCCAACATTTATGGAATTGTTGTTTCTGAAGTGTTCTATTATTTTTTGGGTATTGCTTCCGGCACCGGAAGCAAAAATGCAGATATTTTTCACGGGGCTAAAGATAGCCCCTTCTTTTAATTTTCAGTTATACAACCCGAATCCGGGTATAAATAAGCTGTTTATCGATGAGACCCGGAGGAGACTCGTCTGGTAAAAAAATGTGCTGATTATGTAGCTTTTTTATCTAGGCATTTAAATGTCTCTGCTTCTAACAATTTTGAAAACAGTATACCAATGAAACTATCAAACCAAAACATCCGGCATTAAAAAATACCACAAAAGGGGTATTGTGTGGTATTATAGACAAATTAACTTGCACCAGTATATGAAAATATTAAACTACCCAATTGCAACCGGCATAAGCCCTTCAATTTTTTTATTTTTCAATCTAAAAATTAACTTTATGAAAAAACAATTAATTCTTTTAATTACCCTTATTTTCTTTTCAGGAGTAGTTTATGGGCAGGAAGACACTATAAATCAACTACAATGAAAAAATTTTTATTCAGCTTTTCGCTTTCACTAATTGGATATGCATGTTACAGCCAGGTAAGTTTTGGAGTTAAATCCGGAATTAATATAGCTACCACCAAAGATATTATTGCGTACCCAAAAAACAGAATAGGATGGTATGCAGGTGGATTTGCTAAAATACCAATACATAAAAAAATCTTTTTACAATCTGAATTACTTTATTCTACCAAAGGGAATGGTGTTAATCAAATTGGTGAACCTAAAGCTATTTTTAGGTTTAATTATCTAAATGTCCCAATTCTTTTAGGGTATAAAATTGACCATAAAACATCTGTTGTTTTTGGACCTGAATTAGGATATCTGACTGCGGTTCACATGGTACTTTTTAATACTGAAAATTTTAATGTCTCAAAAAATTATCCTCCCAAGTTTGATGTGGGTTTAGATTTAGGTCTTAATTATAAACTTTCAAAAGATTTTGGTGTTGAGGTTCGGTACAATTACGGTTTGAGGACATTATACTATGTAGATGCGGCTGGCATACGCCACATTGATACCAAAGGCGGTAACCGGGTATTTCAAATCGGACTTAACTATCTGTTACGCTAATAGAATTATACACTCATTATATTTTTTAAAAATAAAACAACTACAATGAAAAAAATTTTATTCAGCTTTGCGCTTTCACTAATTGGATTTTTCTGTTACAGCTAGGTGGGTTTTGGAGTTAAATCCGGAATTAATATAGCTACCACCAAAGATATTAATAGCTACCCAAAAATAGATTAGGATGGTATGCAGGTGGACTTGCTAATATACCAATATATAAAAAAATATTTTTACAACCCGAATTTCTTTTTTCTGCAAAAGGATATAGATATATTGGTAATCTTAATGAAACCGCCAAAACGGCTTTAAGATTAAATTATCTGACGACACCTATTCTGTTAGGCTATAAAATCGATACCAAGACATCACTCTTTTTCGGTCCTGAAATTGGGTATTTGTTATCTGCTTATTCGGTGTGGCCTAATAAAGAAAGATTTAATGTTTCAGATCGTTTTCCAGTCAAGCTTGATTTCGGTTTAGACATTGGACTTAATTATAAGGTTTTAAACAAAGTGGGGCTTGAAATTCGTTATAATTATGGATTTAGAAATATGTATAGAACTGATGCCGTAGGTGTTCGTTTTGGGGAGAGATTAGCCGGAAATCGTGTATTTCAAATCGGAGGGTTTTATTATTTTCCTTCTTCAGAATAAAATTTAATATTTCACATTTACATAAAAATCAAAAAACCAATAAAATCATGAAAAAATTTTTATTTTCTTTGACTTTTGTAGTCTTTGTTTTCTCAGCTTCTGCACAACCAAATCCAAGTGTTTGTGTTATCACAAACACAGGTTCTACAGGAACTGCTTGTAGTGCTTCAGCGTTGGGACCAGTTAATCCTTGTGCAACTTTACCTTTATAGTAAATAAAACAATCCCTACTGGCTATGCCATCGTTGCGAAATATGAATGGTTTGTAAATGGAGTATCAGTTAAAACTTCAACGGATCCAAGCGATAATGGTTTAAATTGGGTTGTTGTATCCAAGCCTACAAATGTTTATTGTAAGGTTACCTATAAAAAAAGCGATGGTATTACTTTTTCAGATCCTTATACATCAACCACATTTACTCCAACCATAAAGGAATTAAATTTTTCAAACATTACTACATCCACTGCATCACCCAATTATGGTTGTACAACCAGTACGGTTAGTTATAGTTTAAATAGATATACTTGTACCAGTTTTTGTGCAATGACATATAATAGTGTTGAGGAATACAATATTACATGGCAGCCTCCAACAGGATGGATTCAAACAAATATTTCGACAAATGGGAATAATGTTTCATTTACACCGGATGCTTCTTCAGGTGGACTTTTGACTGCTTTCATACAGTTATCATGTGGATATACAGAAACAAAAGCTTTTGAAATAAGCCGGGCAGTTCAAGCCCCCATTTTTACAGCATCGAATGTTATATCCTGTACATCATCTGCAACTATGTCAATCAATTCAATTTGTGGAGCATCCAATTATACGTATACTATTGTTGGAAATCCAGGAATAACATTTACTTCAAATGGTCAACAAACTTTGACCTCAACCAACACAACAATAAACATTTCTATAGCTGGTGGAGGATCTATTAATTCAATAAATGCAAAAGCAAACTATATAAATAATGTTACAAGTGCAGAAGCAAACTCAACATTAACCGTTGGCACAGGAACAAACTCAATAAACTATACCCAAAAAGACGTGGTTTGGGAAAATAGAAACGCTTTTTTCTATGGTGCTGTGCAATCAATCCCTTCCGCTATTAATTATGAATGGTATTCAAGAGATGAAAGTGTTTCTGGAAATCCTTTTGTTCTACGACAATCCATGAATGCCAATACTGCAGATTTTCCATTGGGTGCAGCAGACAGGTATTACACAATAAGAGTAGTTGCTACTAACCCTTGTGGTAGTATAGTTTCTATTAACGAAGATGGGTATATATGGGCTTCGTCTTGTTATGGAGAACTTACACAGAGTATAAAAGCCAGTCCAAATCCTACAAAGGGCAATATAATATTGGAGCTCATAAATAAGCAACCTTTAAAATCAACGCTTAATTCAACAGATATATTAGAAGTGCAGATTTCAAACAAATTTGCTGTAATTCTCATAAAGAAGGTTTTTGGAAAAGGAACTAAACAAGTAAATATTAACCTCAGTAATTTAAATCCTGACATTTATATTGTAAAAGTTTGGAACGGGATCGATTGGATATCATCCCAAATCGTGAAAGAATAAATTAGAAAGAAGACAGAGCCAGCCTCCTTTTTTATTACGAAGAAGAGGCTCTTACAACTAATGTATCCTAAGCAATATGGGCTGACAAACAAAATCTCAGCCCATATTTTCGTTTAGCTTTAGCTGAACGATTAATAGGAGAAAGAAAAAGCATTGGAACTTAAAGCAGAATTTTATGAAATAGCCAGGTATCAGGTTTTGGATATATCGCTGCAGAAATGGAAAACTATTAAGATTGCCTTTTAACAAGCCCTACCAACCTGCCAAAAAATCGAAGAATCTTTTTTTCATAAGCCCAGAAAAACCGGAACTGCCCAAAAGGGATGGATACCATTAATATAATAAACTGGTATCCGAATATTAATACAGCGGCCCTTAACCCTGCCCTCCATATTAAAGGTGATTCGGGAGTAAGGCCAACCCATCCGGTAATGGCTTTAGATATAAAGGCAGTTGTTGTTCCGGTAATGGCAAAAACACACATGATCAGGAAAAACTGTTTGCCATCGACTTTCCATTTATTTTTTAATTTTTCAAACATGGAGCGCAAAGATCGTAGAAAACAGCTTTGGTTTTACACATAATTGGAATAGTTTTTTTTACTGACTGAAATATGACAATAAGAATTTATTTATTGCTGATTTTTTGGAAAATATGCCTGAAAAGCAGTGTGGTATTGGTTGAAAAAAAATGTTAACACAAAGCGGAATTCTTAGGTGCATGCCTTATTTTTGCAGCCAATTCGGGAAATTATCCACATTTTGATCATTAGTGTCTATGATTCATTATAAACCAATCGCCAGGAAAATAGCTATTCTATTAATTGTATCGGTATTTGCTGTTGCAAATATTTCCGCACAGGATGGAAAAGCTCTTTTCAATGCCAAGTGTGCAAGCTGTCATAATATTTTTAAAAACACCACCGGGCCTGCCCTGATGGGTTTTGAAGAACGTGGTCCATGGGCCGACCGTGCTAAATTGTATGAGTGGGTAAAAAACCCGGCAGCCTTCATTGCGAAGGATACGTACACCCAAGGTCTTTTGGCAGAATATAAAAGCATGATGACCGGCTTTCCCGATCTGTCACATGAAAATATTGATGCCATTGCCGAGTATGTAAAAATAGAAGCTTCTAAACCAAAGGATACGGGAACAGCTACTGTACAAGCTGAAGATAACACAGACCGTAATGCGATTATATTTGGTATTATTTCATTGATCATGGCCATCATAGCCGTAGTATTGATGCAGGTAAACAGCAACCTGAAAAAAATGTCGGACGATCATGAAAACATCCTTCGTCCAGATCCAGTTCCCTTTTATAAAAACAAAGCATATATAGCTTTAGGTATTATTTTATTATTTGTAGTAGGAGGTTTTTACGTAGTAAAAGGGGCTATTGGATTAGGCAGACAAATAGATTATCAACCGGTTCAGCCAATTTATTATTCACATAAAGTACATGCCGGTATCAATCAAATCAGTTGTTTGTATTGTCATGGAAACGCTATGGAAGGTAAATCAGCGGCCATTCCATCCGTGAATGTTTGTATGAACTGCCACAAGGCAATTACTACTTATGAAAAAGGGCCAAAATTATTTGATGAAGAAGGCAATGAGATTAATGGTACAGCCGAAATTAATAAACTGTATAAATATGCAGGTTTCGATCCGAAAAATGCGGCAGCTTGGGATCCTTCTAAAGCAAAGCCAATTGAATGGGTTCGAATTCACAATTTGCCCGACCATGTTTACTTCAATCACTCGCAGCACGTAAAAGTCGGTGATGTACAGTGTCAAACCTGTCATGGCGAAATAACAGCTATGGATGAGGTAAAGCAGTTTGCTGAATTAAGCATGAGCTGGTGCGTAAACTGTCACCGCGAAACAAAAGTGAATTTCGCAGGCAATAAATTCTACAGTCTTTACGAGAAGTTTCATAATGACCTTAAGTCCGGGAAAATGGATAGCGTAACTGTACAAAATATCGGTGGAATAGAGTGTCAGAAATGCCACTATTAAAATCTGGTTAAAAAAATCAGTAGTATAAATTGTTTAATAGTCAAACTAAAATAAATGAGCGATAAAAAGTACTGGCAAAGTTTCGGAGAGCTGCACAACGATGAAGCTTTTCAAAAGCTTACACAGGATGAGTTTC
>JAYWEL010000062.1:0-2275 GCA_043779285.1 Chitinophagaceae bacterium
AGTTTATTTTCAAAAGTAATTTCTCCTTTATTGCCTGTGTGCATCGCCCAAACTATGTCATTCATATTTTCCATTACCTGCCGGGTATTGATATTGATCTGGTTTAATGCATCCTGCGACTTTTCAGGATCGGCGTTCATCGCTTTTGATGCAACAGATGAATACACATGAATGCTGCTAAGCGTAGCACCCACTTCATCATGCAGGTCCTGCGATATTTTATTTCTAACTGAATATAATTTTCTCAATTGATCTATACGAAAACGATAAACACCGTATAAGACACCTGCAACACATAAACCGCATAAAGTATAGAACCACCACGTTTGCCACCATGGGGTTTTAATAGTAAAAAAGAAAACAACTTCATTACTCCATACACCATTTTGTATTGTTCCTTTTACTCTGAATTTATATTCACCAGGAGGCAAAGCTGCAAATGTTGCTGTGTGATTGTTTCCATTATCGATCCAATCACTGTTTGCACCTTCCAGCATGTATTTATATTGAGTGGCTTCGGGGTTTCTAAAATCCATTGCAGCAAATTGAAAGCTTACATAGTTCTCTTTGTAACTCAACTGAGTATTTTCAACCAAAGATTGAGAACGATTTCCTGTTTTAAAATCTGTTAACTGGATTGCAAATCCAGTTTTTTGTTGAAGTAATACTTCTTGAGGTTTGAAATAATCAATGCCATGCATACCTCCGAAATATAAATTCCCTTCAGCATCTTTTACTGCAGACCACCGGTTGAATTCCGTATTCATCAACCCATCTGAGGTATAAAAATTTTGAAAAGTCTTTGTCTGAGTATTAAAACAACTTAATCCTTGCGAAGTTCCCATCCATAAATTATTGTCATTATCCATCACCATGCAATAGATCGTGTTATTACTTAACCCATTTGCTTGTGTATAATTGAAAAATTTTTCATCGTTCTTATCAAAGTAATTTAAGCCTCCTCCCCTTGTGCCTATCCATAAATTTCCTTTCTTATCAGGCGTTAAACAGATCAGCTCGTTACTGCTAATACCTGAAGGATTATTAATATCCGCTAAATATTCTTTTATTTCACCATTGATCTTATTATAACGCAGCAATCCCTGCTTTGTAGTAGCTACCCACAAAAAATTTTCATCATCCCATAAATATTCGGCACTATGCATCGGAATGAATTTGCCATTACTTAAATTAGTCAATCTACCGGCTTCATAAAAAAACCATATAGATCCGTTTCTATCGGTGTAACCATACCGGAACAGGTTCCATTGTAAGTTTTCCCGGCTTATCTTATTTATAAGTCTGTTCCATTCTGTTGTGTAAATACCATTCTCATTTCTTATAAGAGCTTCTCTTAAAAAAATCTCAGGTTTACTAACTTCTATTTTGTGATGAGTTACAGAAAGAGATGGCAGTTCAATCTCAGTATAAAAAGAATCCAAATAATAATGTTGAATGGCAAGCTTGTTTCCCGAATGAAGATTCATACCAAGGACGAAATTGCTAACAAGACCTTTCTCGCTTTCTTCAGTAATATGTCTGAATTTTTGTTGCGACAGGTTGAGTTTCTTTAATCCATAAAATGAACCTACCCATAATATTCCTGACTTGTCCAATAACAATGTATTGATATTGTCCATGGCCATTTCCTTTAATTGCTCTTGTGTCACAATCAACTTGACATTATAACTTTCCTTGTCAATACAAAACATTTTATCTGCAGCCCTCAACCAGATGTTTCCATTTGGATCATCAAGGAACCATAAAAATGTATTACTTGCTGTATGTTTCAACGTAAACCCTTTCAATATCTCTTTTGACTTACCATTGCCATCAATCACTATCAACCGATCTCGTTGTAATACCCATAAACGGTTTTGAAAATCATAAAACATGGCCAGTGAAGAAGGATACTTAAGAAAATTGAACTGTTGATCTGTAATCAAAAATTTATTCCCATTGGTATTTTTTTCATTATAAATCCAAAAGTCATCTTCGATAAATTTTCGAAAGGGATAAGATGGTGAGGAAAGCGGTATTGAGGTATGTGGAAAATGCAAAGTCGGCCTGGGCTTAAATGTAAATTGACCGGTTAATCGATCCATTTTCCCTATTCTGAAATTTGCCAGGATCACTATATTACCCTGCCCATCTTGAGATATATTTTCAACAGCACTATTTGGCAAGGAAGTACTATCAGCTTTATTGTGCAGGTACTTTTTAAACTCATAACCGTCATAACGATTCAAACCTTCATGAGTGCCGATCCACAAAA
>JAYWEL010000063.1:0-5396 GCA_043779285.1 Chitinophagaceae bacterium
ATGACCTTAATCATCTCAGTAGTTAAACGGCTCACCATTCGGCTGTCAGATGCGTTCTGGAGCAATCCCCGGATTGCATTCCGCAAAATCTTACCGGCTTTACCAGCCCGGCCAAATTCAGCCCCGTTTTCTCTGGTTCTTTGAAAAGCCGGATCATTGGCGATACGGTCGGCAGGTATGCCGCCCTTTTCTCTGGCTAAATAGCCGTCTTTCGATTTGTAGAAGGTAATATCTCCGATAGTACCGTCTAATTTGATAATTCCTTTTTGTCTTGCCATAGGATTTAGATTGGTTTAATTTGATACATTTTGCGAAGCACTTACCAGAAACCCGGTTTGTAACTTTGCATCGTTAACACCACAAGTTTAAAATGCTTCCATACATCAACAAAGTATCAGTTCCATATATGCAGGATTATGCAGCAAACAATCCCAAATCGCATAGTCATTTATGCAAAGGACATCATGAATATTACCGGTCGTAAGGAACGAGCTGCCCGGAAACTGCTTGCCCGGATAAGAAAGAAATACAAAAAGAAAAAGGGAGATTTTATCTCAGTCGAAGAGTTCTGCGAATTCACGTCATTAAAGAAAGAAAGTGTCAGGGAGTTCCTATCCAATTAAGCCAGGTCAAAGGCATAGATAAAGTATGGATAGTGCATGAATTGTAACATCACTTCAGTAATCTATAAATATAAATTTCAAGAAAAACCTGCACATATTAGACTATATCTGCACTGAATTTTGTACCTTAATGGTTCGAAAGTTCATTCAAATTGATGCTATTTATTGGCTTTTAGTGAGGTCACTTTTTCGGTAACCTGTAAAAGATAACTCGCTGAAATGCTGTATTCATAAGGCTTTCGCCCTGCGGTTCGAATCTCGTACGGGCTACAAAGCTTTGCAGCGATAGCTGCGAGGCTTTTTTATTTGGGAGCGATGCGGAGCTTGCTCCTAAAAGCGGACAAATAAAAAAGTCCGTCAACCGCAAAGCGGGTGCAAAAGCTTTGGGTAAATCAAATGCGAAAGAGATCATTGCAAATAATCTCGTACGGGCTACAAAAAGTCTCTGAAAATGAGACATTTTTTTTGGTAACCCAATCCCTATAATCATTATTTGCTGACTGCAATCCTTGAAAATCTTTCATCGATAAGATCACTATATCCGATCTTAAAATCATTTTTTAAAAAACTGATAGCTATAAACTCCTTCCACTTCTTTTTAGCTTTCTCCATTTTCTTAAAAATATTTTCCTGTTGTTTAGTATCCAGCTTTAAAATATTGAAAACATTAATAAAATCGTTACGGTTAATTTTTTTCTTTTTCCCGTTCAGGGTTAAGGCCATATCTTCATCATCTGCGGGATTTACCAATGCAGTAGCCACCAGATCGTAGGCAGACGAAAGGGAATAACCTGACTCCGGTTGATGTATCAATGAGAAATTTTTAAGATGCATGTCGGCATTACCTGTGAGAAACGAAAACAGAACCTGCTCAAATAAATTCACCACATCCAATCCGGGATTGATGGAATATTTTGAAATTGCTTTTGCCACCTGCTCATATGAACCATTATATTTTTCTTCGGTTAACCGCTCTGTAAGCTGGCACATATCTTCCATGTGCAATTTTATTTTTTTACTCCGGTCTATTCTTTTGGTGATATAGGCCAGGTTTCCCGACTGAAGACGGATCAGGCTATGCGGCACCACTTTAATTTTTGTAATAGATGCCAGGTGCATGGTCAGGTCTTCTACTTCGGGCAAGTGCGGATAATGTGCCGTTGGAGGTTTTAAAATATAACCACCCCATAAACCGACAATAGTAAAACGCTTAGGATCATTTATATTTTCACCGGCACCCAAATGCAATGACAATTTTGGTTGTACCCCCGTTACAGTTACCTGGCTTCTTACAATATGTGTAGCCAGCTCTTCTATTTGATTTTCACTGTAAGGAAGTACAGGAGGTATTGGCTGACCAAAGATTTTTTTACTACAGGCAGCATGAAAATCTTTTTCATTTTGTGCTAAAGGCAGATAACAATATAAACATCTGCTCATGGCATTTCTACTTTTACAGGGTGAACGCTTACTGCTCCTATGCAATCTTTGCAACAGGCCAATAACAAACCCATCCTGTCACGGGGATTCAGTTTCCAGTTTTTTTCTGCTATATTCAATAACCAACCTTCCGGTATCAATCCATCGAAGAATGGGAAAAGCACCTTATTATTAAAAGGTGTTTCCTGCAACGGCAAAGTCAAGCTAACTGCTTCGGGGTTTTCTCCCTGCAGATAGGCAGCGTCATACTCAAAATGATAACCGTTTTCATCTTGCGTAAGCCACCCGGCTGTTCGATCCTGCATCTTAATTTCTGCTTTTCTCATGTTTCGCTTTCTTGAATGAAAAATTAGCTTTACTTATTATAGTTGAAATATTCCATGTCAGGCTTTCGAAGTATCGTCTCTTTTCATTACTACCGGTCCAACTTCATAACCAAAAAGCTTTAATACCAGGTTTATCTTATCTATGCGCAGGGTTTCTTTTACCTGCTCCAGATCCCGGACAAAGCGAAGACCAACCCCCGCTTTCTCTGCCATCTCCGGTTGTGTAAGCTTGGTAGCATTCCTTTTTACTTTTACGAACTCATTTAACTGCATATATTATACCTTTTTGGGTATAAATATAATGATTATAAGTATTATTATACCCTTTCAGGTATAAATTTAATTTTTTGCTTAATTTATACCCGATTAGGTATAAAGTCGGGAAAAGGGTTGAATTATAATCTTCAGGGTTTATTATAATACTGTAACCTTCCCCAATAATAGGAAAGTCTACAAACCCAAATCCCTTTTGCATTTCCATGTTATAATCAACACTGGCGGGGATTTATTTTATTGATGATTTAAATCCTTTTGATCACTTCCATGGAGCCGGAATAACTCCATCAGACTCAAACATTTTTCCCCTGAGGATCAGACTCAGCTCAATTGTATTGGATCTTTTTGAAGCTTCTTTGAGTTTGGAAATGGTCACATCATATGTTAGTCCAATCTGGAACTTCTCATAGCTAAACCCGATATATGGAATTATGGAATTATTTGACCAATACCATAGTCCGCCATTCACAATGATTGTTTTTTCAAGACTTGGAAGATAATACCCCAAAGCACCCCCTATGGAAAAATAACTGGCACCTGATTGATACTGGTAAATTCCATTTGTATTCAATACTACATGGTCTGTAAGGAAACTTTCAAAATTTCCATGCACTACAAACCGGGTAGCCAGAAACTGGTTCTCATCTGCAAGAAAAGTTTGTTTCGGTTTATTAAAATGAAATGCAGCTGCACCCAGGTCAAGATTGGTATTATCTTTTTTATACGTATATATGATACCTGCACTTGTTGAAAGATATGGTTTCATTTTAGATAGAGCTGATTCACCTGTCGGCAGGTTGGTATTGAACCCATTGCCTGTAAACTGTTCTTCAAAATCCAGATGGCTTACATCAATACGTTTATGGCCGTAGATCACCCCGATCCCAATACCTAATCTTTGCTCAGAGCTGCCATCCATTTTAATTTTACTGAGATGTCTTATACGATTACCGCTATAATCAGGGCCCGGAAGCTTTGCAAGCCGGATATTCCCGGTAATATTGAATGATGCATAGTTGCTTTTCAGTGCACCTGACATCGCCTGGTCGTACATCAACATTCCACCAATACCAACCCTCGTAATTTCATCAACATAATTACGAACAGAATTTTGAAATATTTTTTTATCATAAGATACGGTCCCGGTATTATAAGGATTAGCCGGGCCAATCCACTGATTTCTGTAATTGGAAATTAACCTCCACTGTTCATTTATATTAGCTGTTAAAGCCGGATTGATATTTAACGGGGAGGAAAAGAACTGAGAAAAACTTGGGTCCTGAGCATTTATTTTGCCCCCAATAATTATTAATGAAAGAATTAAAAATATGTTTTTCAGCTTTTTCATTTTAAAAATATTATTTTAATAAACCTGAGTTCCCGCTTTTCCTGATTACACGTCCACTTATTCCAATCGCTTCAGCAGTCCAGGTAAACACATCCATTACCTGTTTTTTCCCTTTGAAAATACCATCCCATCCTACACCTATAATATTTGTCTCGAATACCACCTGACCCCATCGGTTGAAAATCCGGAAGTACTTCAATTCTCTGATATTTAAAGTCAGTGGGTATAATTTGTCATTATGCCCGTCACCATTTGGCGACCATGCTTTCGGTACAAAAATATCTTCTATAAGCGGTGGAATTATCGCTGGTTTAATTTTCACAAGCAAAGTATCTGTTACCGAGCAACCATCGGGAGTGGTTATCTTAATCAAATATTCAGTGGTCCTGTTATAATTGAATACCGGACTTATGATAGAAGCTGAATTTAACCCGACGGAAGGGTTCCATAAATATGTGTTGTTGTTGCCCAAATTCCTGGCAGTAAGTAGAGTGGCTAGATTTACATCAGTATTTACAGTAAGATACCGAACAGGCTGAATGGGCGGTATTACAGTAATCACAGCAGAAGTCAGGCTACCGGTAGAACTACAATAAGCGTCAGTAATATTATTAATTGTATAAGTAACTGATGAATCAGGTTTTACAGTTATTTGGTATGTATGTGTAAATATCGGCCCTATTGTAACGGTTGATGTTCCTCCGGAAAAAGTGAAAGTGAATGGAGCTGTACCCGTTAAATTTACAGTCAATAGTGCACTTGCCCCCGAACAAATTATACTTGCTCCCGCCATAATAACTGTTGGAGGAGGATTTACTGATACCCTGACAGAATCAATTTTTGAACAACCGGATGAATTTATAGCCTTAATATAATATGTTCCACTCGTACTTACTGCAGTTGGATTATTCAATGGAATTGTTGCTATTGCATTTGCCCAATATGTGAAAATTAGTCCTGCATCACTTCCCGTTGTAATACTACTCAACGTCAGATTAATTGCGGCAGGTGAACATACCCCTGTAGGATTATTGATAACTAAATTAGGTGCAGGTTGTACCACCACGATTAGTGTCGCCACTGTTGCACATTGACCTGTTGCTGGCGTAAATGTATAAGTAGTGGTGGTAGTATTATTTAATGCAGGAGACCAGCTTCCTGTTATACCATTGAGTGATGTGGTTGGCAATGCAGAAAGTGTTGCTCCCGAACAGATCGCAGCAACCGGATCAAAGGCCGGTGTGATCTGTGCCGTGATAACAATATCCATGGTTGCTGTTGTTGCACAACCAGTACCGGTTAGTGTAAATGTATAAGTTGTTGTTCCAACTGTTGTCGTTGTTATCGTTGCAGGACTCCATGTTCCCGTGATTCCATTGGTTG
>JAYWEL010000064.1:0-27791 GCA_043779285.1 Chitinophagaceae bacterium
CCTGGTGGCAATCATACATCCGGATACAAAAAAACCACTTGTATTAAAGGAACATGATAGCCACCTGCCTGCCGGACAGGCAGGTTCATTGGTTCCTTCGGTCATTCATTTTGGCGAAGCCGGCATTATCACGGTTGGCGATGAAGCCAAAAAACAATTAGTAAACGAGCCGCAGAATACTATTTTCTCTGTTAAGCGATTAATGGGGAAGTCGTATAATGATGTCAGGGATCATCAGAAATATTTTTCGTACAAAATCATTGATGACAATACCGAAAGCCTGGTAAAAATTCAAGTAGGAGATAGGTTTTATTCTCCTATCGAACTATCCTCTTTTATTTTAAAAGAATTAAAACAGCGAGCCGAGCATATATTAAAAACACCGGTTAATAAAGCAGTCATTACAGTGCCTGCTTATTTCAATGATACGCAAAGACAGGCTACCAGAGATGCTGGGAGATTGGCCGGGTTGGATGTATTACGGATTATTAATGAACCAACTGCTGCAAGTTTGGCGTATGGTATGGGATTGAAAAAAGAAGAATTGAAAACAATAGCAGTGTATGATCTGGGCGGTGGCACATTTGATATTTCTATACTTCGGATTAATGGCGGAATTTTTGAAGTATTGTCAACCAATGGAGATACGTATTTAGGTGGCGATGATTTTGATCAGGCCATTGTAAAATATTGGTTGAATAAAACAACGATAACGAATGAAGATTTAGCAATACATAAAAGTCTTGCACAGGAATTAAGATTGCAAGCCGAGAAAGCCAAAATACATTTAAGTGAACATGAAACGTTTAATGGAAGGATTGCTGATTTTGAAGTTTCCTTATCAAAAAATGAGTTTGATAAATTAATAGAGCCATTCGTAAACCAAACAATCAGTTGTTGTAAAAAAGCATTACAGGATGCACAGCTAAGCGTTGAAGAAATAGATGAAATTATCATGGTGGGTGGATCGACAAGGGTTCCATTGGTTAAAAATTCGGTAAAGGAATTATTTAAAAAAGCGTTGAACATTTCTATGAACCCGGATGAAGTGGTTGCATTGGGTGCGGCTGTTCAGGCTGATATTTTAGCTGGGAACAATCGAGATTTTTTGTTGTTGGATATAACACCGCTTTCTTTGGGGATAGAAACCATGGGCGGGTTGATGGATATCCTGATTCCAAGAAACTCTAAAATTCCGTCAAAAATTAGCCGGCAATATACCACCCAGAAAGATGGACAAAGTTCAATACGGATCTCTGTTTTTCAGGGAGAGAGGGATTTAGTAAAGGATAACAGAAAGCTTGCTGAATTTAATTTAACCGGAATTCCGGGTATGCCTGCAGGTTTGCCAAAAGTAGAAGTTAGTTTTTTGGTAAATGCAGATGGAATTCTGGTAGTAAAAGCAAAAGAATTAAGAAGTGGGGTAGAGCAGGCAATTGAAGTAAAACCACAGTACGGGTTAACCGATGAAGATGTTGAAAAAATGTTGCTGGATTCGATAACTCATGCAAAAGAGGATATACAGGTCAGGTCCCTTGTAGAGGCAAGAACAGAAGGGCAACAAATATTGGAAATGACTGCTCAGTTTATCAAGAAAAACGAAGCTATTCTCACTGAGGAAGAATTAGAGATGACGAATGAAGCCATTCGTAAATTGGAAAATTTAATGAATGACGGGAATAAAGATGAGATACATTCAGCTATAGAAAAGTTAAACGAAATTTCACGCCCTTATGCCGAAAGATTAATGGATATGGCTATTGGGAAAGCGTTGAAAGGGAAAACAATATAAAAAAATTGAAGTTCAATTATTCTATTCTGCTTTAGTATACTTGTTTAGTATTGAGTAAAATCCAAAGCAACTTATTAAAATAATGTATGGAAATACTATCATGGCAAATCGGCTGTGCCAATCATCACAAAGAAATATAAAGCATAACGGGTAGATTATCAAAAGGGAAATAATATAAATTGAGTTATTCAATTTTAATTTTAATAAAAAAATAATTCCTGGGATAATAAAAATATAAATTGGGATGAGAAAAATGCTTAAAATGGTATTATGTGTATTTGAATAATAGCTTCTTGTTAGATTAAAAAAAGATTCCATTTTTAAAAAACTTAATCTTAAGAAATGACCAGGATTGTGAATTATATAATAGTAAAGATTATATGCTGGATTATTAGTATTGATAATATTGATATTCGCTCCTTCTGGTTTCAAAGGCACAAAGCAAATTATATGTTCTTCTTTAAATGGTTTCAGAACATCCAGTTCTTCCCCATCAATTAAAATACGGTTAGAAATAAAAAAAAAGACAACTAATAAACTTAATGAGATAAGTATATGAAAGATTTTAATAGATAAGTTTTTTGTTTTTTTAAGTATCAAAAAAGCTATTACAACAGGAATGAAAAGGACACCATTTGGTCTTGAAAAAATTAATATGATTAGAAAAATAATCGCCATTATTATCCCAATAATTCCTCTTTTTTCATTTGTTGCAATAAGATATGAGAAGATGATTGTTAGACTAATGAAAATGGAGTCAGAATAAAGATAAAAATTCCACATTTGCAAAGGGATAAATAAACAAAGCAGTATGCTGCTCCAAAGTGCAACAGTTTTATTTGTTAATTGGTTTGTAAGTTTATAAAAACAAAACAATGAAAACCCTGAAAGAGCCACTTGAAATAAGACAATAAACAGATAAGAAAAATTCAGCAATTTGCATAAGGTTATCAATAATATTACAGGGAGGTAAAAAAAATACTTATTATTTGTAAGCTGTCCATTAGCTAAAAAATATTCTCCTTGCAGAATATACTTTTTAGCTTCCAGGTCTATAAATACGCCAATTTTTAAATACAAGAATAATTGTATTATAAGAAAAAGGGGAAATAATATTTTAAAATGAATTGATAAGTTGTTTGGGATTAATTTTTTACTAAGCGAATTCATATTGTAAAATGTATATCAGTAATTTATGTTTATTTTTTTTGAACGTATTATATATTTCCCAATAATATCAAACTCTAAATTCACGACATCATTAATATTAAGGTTTCTGATATTAGTATGCAGATAAGTGTAAGGTATAACTGCAACTTTAAAACTGTTCAGGCTTACATCAAAAACAGTTAAACTGATACCGTTCATGCAGATTGATCCTTTTTCAATAACCAATTCAGCAAATTTTTCTGGATAACTTATTTCAAACTCCAGGCTACCATCTTTTTCTGTTCTTGCCAGACAGGTTCCGGTACAATCCACATGCCCCTGTACAAAATGTCCATCCAACCGGCCATCAATTTTCAAACAACGTTCCAGGTTAACCAAACTGCCATTTCCCCACTCATGAATATTTGTTTTAAGTAAGGTTTCTTCTATTGCCGTTACTTTATGCCAATGGCCTTTGATTTCCTCTACTGTAAGGCAAACTCCATCATGGCTAAGGCTTTGATCTATTTTAAGATTTGCGGAAAGAGCGGATTCTATCCAGAAACTAAGGTTAGTTCCTGATTTAATTATCTCTTTAACTATGCCCGTTTCTTCAATAATTCCTGTAAACATGAAACAAATTTCGGTTTTTTTATTTTTTGATGTCATAAATTAAAAAAACACTATTATCTTTGCCGTCTTAAAAAAAACTACCAAAGGAGGTATTAAGCATGTTGATAATAGATTCTAAAGATTGCGAAAACATAGACAAGGCACTCAAAAAGTATAAAAAGAAATTTGAGAAAGCTAAAGTGTTGCTTCAGTTAAGAGAAAGACAAGCCTTCATTAAACCGTCTATTAGACGTAGAGGTCAGATACTGAAAGCAGTCTATAAGCAGAATATCGCTTGCGGTAAGATCGAAATTTAATTTTTCAACTTACTATAGTTATTAGATAGCTACAAAGTTTTATTAACTTTATAGCTATCTTTTTTATGTCTATACTTTATCCATCTGCAATCCAAACCTTTATTGAGTATCTTAAATTCGAAAAAAGATATTCAGCCCACACTATTAGGGGTTATCAGGATGATTTAATCCAATTTTTTGATTTCCTGGAAATTCAATTCGGTTCTTTTCCACTAAATGAAATCACACACAGTTTTGTACGTACCTGGCTCGCTTCATTAAAAGAACAGAAACTTGCATCCCGATCTTTAAACAGAAAAATTTCCAGTCTTCGTTCTTTTTTTAAATACCACTTGCGGCAAGGTAGTATAGAGAATACGCCAATGACTAATGTAACAGCTCAGAAAATTAGTAAAAGGCTACCTCAGTTTGTGGAACAAAATGATATTGATACGTTATTCCGCCATGTTGAATTTCCGGATACCTGGAAAGGGAAAACAGATAAATTGATTTTACTTATTTTTTACAATACCGGAATACGATTAAGCGAATTAATTAATATTAAAATCAATGATATTAATAGTAGCAGCCATTCATTAAAAATATTGGGAAAGGGAAATAAGGAACGGATTATTCCTATAAGCACAGAACTGGTTAATGAAATAAAAACATATATGACTATAAGGGATGAGATTGTTCTTGATGATGAATCTCCTTTTTTATTTTTATCAGCAAAGGGTAAAAAATTATATCCCAAAACGGTGTATACATCAGTCAAAAATTATTTAAGTCTTATTACAACCATCGAAAAGAAAAGCCCTCACATTCTTCGTCATAGTATTGCCACACATCTTACAAACAAAGGTGCCAATTTAAATGCGATTAAAGAATTGCTTGGTCATAGCAGTATTGCATCTACGCAACTTTACACGCATAATTCAATTGAGAAATTAAAATCGGCACACAAAAAGGCACATCCTAAAGCATAAGTTAATAAGTGATTAAGCAATCAGATTTTCATGAATAAATTTTGGGAAAGAGCCCATCTTTCCCTATCTTCATAAGGAACAAAAAAATAAGCTTATGTAATTATTATTTCCCCCTTTTTTAATTAGTTCTTTATTTATTATTCACTTTTTAAATACGATTTTTATGAACATAAACATTCAGACAGTGCACTTTGATGCGGACGAAAAATTAACAGAGTATATAAATCGTAAACTCGACAAACTAAATACTTTTCATGACCGGATCATCAAAGTAGATGTGTTTCTGAAACTCGATAATGTGGTTCATACCATAAAAGATAAGATCGCTGAGATCAGAGTCCAGGTACCCCGTCACCAATTCTTTGTAAAAGCTTCCAGTAAATCATTCGAAGATTCATTTGATAATGCTTTTGAATCTTTAGTTTCACAGGTCGTACGAAAAAAAGAAAAGCTTTATTGATAACCATATTATAAGACCTCCATCGAGGTCTTTTTTTTTGCGAAAAAAAAAACAATAAATATTCTTTTCAATTTTTTTGTATTTAACATTTTCCATTACCTTTGCCTTCCCAAAAAAGAGGGGTAGTTCTTAATTTTCAGTTTTTTATATAAAAAACGCCACCTTAGCTCAGATGGTAGAGCAACTGATTTGTAATCAGTAGGTCGCTGGTTCGACTCCTGCAGGTGGCTCATTCTTTTTCTTTAATAATTAGATTAAGAAATGGGCAGGTTCCAGAGTGGCCAAATGGGGCGGACTGTAAATCCGCTGTCTTTCGACTTCAGAGGTTCGACTCCTCTCCTGCCCACTTTATCCGCAATAGCTTAGCAATGGCGGAAGTTCTTTGAATTATTAATTAATAATTAATAATTATTTGCGGGAGTAGCTCATTTGGTAGAGCGATAGCCTTCCAAGCTATAGGTGGCCGGTTCGAGCCCGGTCTCCCGCTCATTTTAAAATCGTTGGTTTTCCATAATAGATGACCGACCTTCGATTTATCAAGCCATTGTAGCTCAGTTGGTAGAGCACTTCCTTGGTAGGGAAGAGGTCGTCGGTTCGATTCCGATCAACGGCTCTTGTAATTGTATAATTTTATTATACAATTCATAAAAAAAAGAAGTGTAAGATGCAACAAAAGTTAAAAACAGATGTTGCTGATGACAGCATAATAGTTCCGGATGGTAATGCCTGATGGATTTTTTACTTAACATTGTTAAAACACAATTAAAAACAAATAAAAATGGCAAAAGAGAATTTTAAAAGGGATAAACCCCACGTTAATGTTGGTACAATTGGTCACGTTGACCACGGTAAAACAACTTTAACTGCCGCTATCACCCATATTTTGTCAAAAAAAGGTCTGGCGGAAAAGAAAAACTATGATGAAATTGATGGTGCACCCGAAGAAAAAGAAAGAGGTATTACCATTAATACAGCTCACGTAGAATATGCAACAATTAATCGTCACTATGCTCACGTTGACTGTCCAGGTCACGCGGACTATGTAAAAAATATGATTACCGGTGCTGCCCAAATGGACGGTGCTATCCTGGTTGTAGCTGCAACTGATGGTCCAATGCCACAAACGAAAGAGCACATTCTTTTGGCACGTCAGGTAGGTGTACCTCAAATCGTTGTTTTCATGAACAAGGTTGATTTGGTAGATGATCCTGAATTATTAGAATTAGTTGAAATGGAAATCCGTGAGTTATTAACTTCTTATGGATTTGACGGTGATAATACACCAATTATCCAGGGTTCTGCAACGGGTGCTTTAGCTGGTGAAGAGCAGTGGGTTGCTAAGGTTGAAGAGTTAATGGATGCTGTTGATAGCTATATTCCATTGCCTCCTCGTCCGGTTGACATGGCTTTCTTGATGAGTGTAGAGGATGTATTCTCCATCACTGGTCGTGGAACTGTTGCTACTGGTCGTATCGAAAGAGGTCGTATCAAAGTTGGTGAAGCAGTTGAAATCGTAGGATTGATGGATGCTTCATTACACTCTACAGTAACAGGTGTTGAAATGTTCCGTAAATTATTAGATTCCGGAGAGGCTGGAGATAATGCAGGATTATTATTACGTGGTATTGAGAAAACTCAAATCCGTCGTGGAATGGTTATCTGTGCTCCAAAATCAATCACACCACATACTGAATTCAAAGGTGAAGTTTATGTATTAAGCAAAGAAGAAGGTGGACGTCATACCCCATTCTTTAACAAATACCGTCCTCAGTTCTATTTCCGTACTACGGATGTAACTGGTGAGTGTGAACTTCCTGCAGGAACTGAAATGGTAATGCCTGGTGATAACACAAATTTACATGTTACGTTGATTCAGCCAATTGCGATGGAGAAAGGATTGAAGTTTGCGATTCGTGAAGGTGGACGTACTGTAGGTGCTGGTCAGGTTACTGAAATTTTAAAATAAAAGCCCCCTAAATCCTCCGAAGGGGGACTTTGCGGAAGCTTTACTATATCTTTGCAAAGTACTTAGGCGGTAAGCTTAGGTACTTTGCTTTTTAGAAAAGTTCTTTAATATTATTACAGTCTTCGTAAGCCCCTCCTTTGGAGGGGTTTGGGGAGGCCATTTACGGGCATGGTGCAACGGTAGCATACGGGTCTCCAAAACCTTTGATGGGAGTTCGAATCTCTCTGCCCGTGCAAAGGAAAATAAATTTCGAAAGCAGATAAAATATCAAAATTCAAACAATGAATAAGATCGCCACAATTTTTAAAGACTCTTATACTGAGCTGGTTGAAAAAGTCACCTGGCCTACCTGGGAGCAATTGCAACAATCTACAATGATAGTTTTGATTTCAACTTTATTGATCACTTCAATTATCTGGATAATGGATTTCAGTGCTGGTGGACTTATAAAGTTTTTATATAAATTCTTTTAAGAAATGGATACTACAAACATTGAAAACATTCAGGAAGAGCAACTTAATGAACAGGAAACCAAGTGGTATGTTCTACGGGTTGTTAGCGGAAAAGAGAGAAAGGTTAAGGAGTATTTAGATAAAGAAATAGCCCGTAGCGAGTGGAGTAAGATTGTAAAACAAGTATTTCTTCCGGTAGAAAAAGTTTATAAAGTGGTAAGCGGTAAGAAAGTGATGCGTGAAAGGAATTATTACCCAGGCTATGTAATGATTGAAATTGAAGATGGTAAATTAAGAGATGATTTGAGAGATACTGTTCGAAGTGTTCCTAATGTTATTCATTTTTTAGGTAAAGAAGATCCAATCGCATTAAGAAGGGCAGAAGTAAATAAGATGCTAGGCAAAATGGATGAAATGGCTGAATCTGGCGGTTTAGGAATGAGTGAACCGTTCATCATTGGGGAGACTATCAAGATTATCGAAGGACCTTTCAACGATTTCAACGGTGTAATTGAAGAAGTGAATGACGAGAAGAAGAAATTAAAAGTTACTGTGAAGATATTTGGACGTTCTACTCCGGTTGAACTAAATTATATGCAAGTAGATAAATTGAACTAAATATATTCAGAACTAATAATAAAAAAGTCTATTTAACATAGACTTTTTTTATTTCAGGGTTAGTCTGGCATCAGAAAACATTTGAAATATAATATTTATGCGAATAAAAGAATTTTTTTGGATGCTCGGTTTAAAACCCAGCATTAAAAAATATGGATATAAAATAAAGGAACTCAATCTTGAACAAGAAGGAAAAATTCAAGTTGCAGAGTGGATGCATCCCAGTTGTTCAGAATTTGTTTTAACACAACGAGAAGTGAATGCGTTGAAACAAATAGTTAATCCAGGAGATGTTTGTATCGACATTGGAGCTCATCTGGGAGATACTTCAATTCCCATGGGTTTAGCAGTAGGAAAAGATGGGGTTGTTCTGGCAATAGAACCCAATTCATATGTTTTTGAAACATTAAGTGCAAATAGTAAGCTAAATACAGATAAGTATTCAATAATCCCTCTTTGTTTTGCAGTTACACCAGAAGACAATGAAATGTATTTTGAATATTCAGATCCAGGTTTTTGTAATGGTGGATTTCATGAAAATATTAGCAAGTGGAAGCATGGGCATAGTTTTAAATTAAAAGTTGAGGGTAAAAACCTGGTAGCTTATTTAAACAAGAATTACGAGGAACTAATAAATCGTATTAAGTATATAAAGATAGATGCAGAAGGATTTGATTTATCGATATTAAAATCTTTGGATTATATTATTGAAAAAAAGAAACCCTTTATAAGGGTAGAGGTTTTTAAAAAATCGAGCAAAGAATATCGCTTGAACATGTTTCGGTATTTACATGAACATGGGTATAAAATGTACAAGTTTATCGATTCTGAAAATTATTATGGCGAAGAGTTATCAGAAGTCGATCTAATGAAATTCAAGTATTTCGACATATTTGCGGTATCTGAAAAACATAGATCGGTATAATTAGTAAAAAAAAGTTGTTTCAAAAAAGAATTTTTTCATTAGCTTTGCGCTCCCCAAGAAGTTCTTTAGAAATCCGCCGATGGCGGAAATAGGAATTTGGGAGTATCGCCTCAGGCGATACGTTAACACCAAAAAAGATTAAAATATGGCAAAAGAAATCACTGGCTATGTGAAGCTACAGTGTAAGGGTGGCCAGGCCAACCCTGCACCTCCAATCGGTCCTGCATTAGGTTCAAAAGGATTAAATATCATGGAATTTTGCAAACAGTTTAATGCTCGTACACAGGACAAAATGGGAAAAGTTCTCCCGGTATTAATTACAGTTTATGCAGATAAGTCGTTCGACTTTATCATTAAAACACCTCCAGCAGCAGTTCAATTAATGGAAGCATCTAAAATACAGAAGGGCTCTAAAGAGTCTAACCGTATTAAAGTTGGTAAAGTAAGTTGGGATCAGATTGAAGTTATCGCAAAAGATAAAATGGCTGATCTGAACAGCTTTACTGTTGAAAGTGCGATGAGAATGGTAGCCGGCACGGCACGTAGCATGGGTCTTACTGTAACTGGTAAAGCTCCTTCTGGAAATTAATGGTTGAACCCTTTAAATTGAATTAAAATGGCTTTCATAAGCAAAAAAAGAAAAACAGCGAATACAAAAATAGACAAGAACAAACTGTATTCATTAGTCGAAGCATCTTCGATTGTGAAAGAAGTGAGTACTTGTAAATTTGACGCTTCTGTAGATTTACATATCCGCCTGGGTGTTGATCCTAAAAAAGCAGATCAGGCAATTCGTGGTACTGTTACCTTGCCTCATGGTACTGGTAAAACAAAAAAGGTTTTGGTTCTTTGTACTCCAGAACATGAAGCTGCTGCCAGAGAAGCTGGTGCAGACCATATTGGTTTGGATGACTATATCAAAAAAATTGAAGGTGGATGGGTTGATATCGATGTAATCATAGCAACTCCATCTGTAATGCCTAAAATTGGTAAACTAGGAAAAGTATTAGGACCTCGTAACTTGATGCCTAATCCTAAAACAGGTACCGTTACTAATGATGTAGCTACTGCAGTCAATGATGTAAAAGGTGGTAAAATTGCCTTTAAAGTTGATAAAGCAGGTATCATACATGCTTCTATTGGACGGGTAAGTTTTTCTGACGAAAAAATTACCGAAAATTGCAAAGAGTTAATCAATGCAATCGTTAAAGCAAAGCCTTCTACTGCTAAAGGTACTTACCTGAAAGGTGTAAGTATGGCTAGCTCAATGAGTCCTGGTATCTACATTGACACTAAAACTTTTGTTCACTAAAATGCAAAGCATTTAAAAAATAATTATCATGACGAAAGAACAAAAAAATGAAGTAATTGAATTGTTGAAAGGAAAGTTCAATCAATACAGTAATTTTTATATCACCGATACAGAATCTTTGACCGTTGCACAAATTGGTCAATTACGCAGAGCTTGTTTCAATAAAAATGTTGAAATGAAAGTTGCAAAAAACACATTGATAAAAAAGGCATTAGAATCATTGGATGCAGAGCGTTATGCAGGTGTTTACGAATCATTGAATAACGTAACTGCATTAATGTTTTCTGATAATCCAAAAGAACCTGCTGTTATTCTAAGCTCTTTCCGTAAGGAAACTAAAAAGGAAAAGCCGGTATTAAAAGCAGCTTTTATTAATGGAGATGTATTTACTGGCGATAATAGCCTGGTTGCATTAACTAATATCAAGACGAAGAATGAATTAATCGGAGAAGTTATCGGATTATTACAATCTCCTGCGAAAAGAGTTATTGCTGCATTACTTAACCATGCTGAAAATGGTAGTACTGCACCAGTGGCAACTGAAACTATCGTAACAGAAACTATAGTAGTTGCAGAAGCAGCTCCTGAAGTTGTAGCAGAAGTTGTAACAGAAGTTGCACCAGATGTATCACCTGAAGCAGTAGTAGAAGAAGCATCTGCAGCACCAGAAGTATCTAATGATACAACTGACGCACCGGCTGAAAGTAATGACGATTCAGCACCAAAAGCTGATTAACTTGATGTATGAAATAGGATGTTCATTTTAAATGAACAGCTGAAAACTAACATAAACCCCAGGCCTGAGGGAAAATAATGGCAGAATTTTTTTAAACCTTCCGTTGGATCCGCCTTAGGCGGACATGAAATCGGAAAAAATTTTAAACTTATGGCAGACGTAAAACAATTAGCAGAACAATTAGTAAGCCTTACTGTAAAAGAAGTACAGGAATTGGCTGATTTTCTAAAAGCAGAGTATGGTATTGAGCCAGCAGCTGCTGCAGTAGTAGTATCTGCAGGCGGTGGTGGTGGTGCTGAAGTAGCAGAAGAGAAAACATCTTTTGATGTAATCTTGAAAAGTGCTGGACCATCTAAACTTACTGTAGTAAAAATCGTTAAAGAATTAACCGGATTAGGATTGAAAGAAGCTAAAGATTTAGTTGACTCAGCTCCTAAGCCAGTGAAAGAAGGTGTTTCTAAAGTAGAAGCTGACGAAGTTGCTGCAAAATTAACTGAAGCTGGTGCTGAAGTTGAGATTGCTTAATTTCATCTTTCCAATAAATTTGAAACCCCCGTTTTTCGGGGGTTTTTTATTGCACTTTAATATAAGATTTAAGTTTTTCCAGAACATCTTCACTAATCAAATTAATTTTTAACAGGTCCTCTATTTTCAAGTATGGACCATGTTGAGTTCTGTATTCAACTATTGCATTTGCTAATGCCCATTTGAAGTATGGATGATTTTTCATTTCATCTTTCGAAGCCGTATTTATATTAAATTTTTCAATTAAATTATTAGCAAAAATTAATTTTGTTTTGATCTTCTGAAAAGTAGAATCGGGTAATGCATAAACCTCGGCCAGCTGATTTATTGAATAAAATCCTCCCAGTTTTTCTCTGAATTGTATTATTCGGTTTGCCAGCTTGGAACCTATACCAGGTAATGATATAAATGCAAATGAATCAGCCAGATTGATGTCAATATTTACCGGGTTGTATTTTATATTTTCAGGATAATTTGATTTTTCAAAAGCTGAATTTTTATTATTTTTTGTTGAATAATCCTCTTTAGTAGAATAGATTTTTATAAATGGGCAAAGGCGTTCATAATCCGTAGATGAAAACCCATAGATTTTTTTCAAATCTTCTTTTTTATAAAAATGACCACCCTTCGATAAATAATTTTGGATGGTTTTGATAGTCCGGTCTCTGATTCCAAGTTTTACCCAGTTTTCAAAGCTTAATGAATTCGGGTCGAATTCAAACATCTCATATTTAGTTTCAGCATTTACCGAACTCTTATTTCGGTCATATTGAAAATTAGTTGGGTTATCGGTTTCTGTAGCATGCTCCTTATTTACCTTATTAGCAGGCTCTTTTTCATAAATAATCTGGATGTCTTTTATCAAAGAACTGTCAGAAAGCAGGGTTGATAATGAAGCGGAAGGTTTATTGAAATTGGGGAATAACCAAATTAAAACAATCAAGATTAGCAATACAATTACTGCAATCCTTTCTTTTCTGGTAAAGGTTAAATAATCATGTATCCATTTCCTGATATCCATTTGTAAATATTACTTAAATTTAAAGCCAAACGGATAGAAATAAATACCCCTTTAGTGGTATAAAAATACCTGCATTGGTTTATAAATTTTTCTTGTAATTCTCTGATTTATATGTACATTTGCAATCCTTTAATTTGGCCAATTACATTTTGACGTTACTAAACATTACTAAATAGCTGATTTTCAGCTCCTTTTATTAATAATTTAATAATGGGATTATTGTGTTTTTTGCGTCATATAACTCTTTAAACAGGTTAAAAAGTATGTCTTCAACAAAAATGAATCATCGGATTGACTTCGGAAAAATTAAACACTTAGCAGATGCGCCAGACCTTTTAGACATTCAGATTGAATCATTCAAAGACTTTTTTCAGTTAGAAACCACTCCGGACAAGCGTAATAATGAAGGCTTGTTTAAGGTTTTTAAAGAAAATTTCCCAATCACTGATACGCGGAATATTTTCGTTCTGGAATTCCTTGATTATTTCGTTGATCCTCCACGTTACTCTATTGAAGAGTGTATGGAAAGAGGATTAACCTACTCTGTGCCACTAAAAGCAAAAATGCGTCTAAGTTGTAATGACGACGAGCATATTGACTTCCAAACAATTGTACAGGATGTGTTTTTGGGTAATATCCCTTACATGACTCCTCGTGGTACTTTTGTTGTCAATGGTGCTGAACGGGTAGTCGTTTCACAGTTACACCGTTCTCCGGGTGTTTTCTTTGGAAAGTCAGTTCACCCGAATGGAACAAAAATTTATTCTGCCAGAGTTATTCCTTTCAAGGGAGCTTGGATGGAATTTGCAACAGATATCAATAATGTGATGTTTGCATATATCGATCGGAAGAAAAAATTCCCGGTTACTACTTTATTGCGTTCTATTGGTTTTGAAACAGACAAGGATATCCTTGAGTTGTTTGGTATGGCTGATGAAATAAAGTGTACCAAAAAAACTTTACAGGAATCTTTAGGTCGTCGTTTAGCTGCCCGTGTTTTAAGAACTTGGGTTGAAGATTTTGTGGATGAAGATACAGGTGAAGTAGTTTCTATAGAAAGAAATGAAATTCTTTTGGAAAGAGACTCTGTTTTAAATGAAGAAGCAATTGAATTAGTTGCAGAGATGGATATCAAAAGCATCTTCCTGCAAAGAGAAGACGTGGGTGGAGATTATGCAATTATCTACAATACATTAAATAAAGATACTTCGAATAGTGAGCTGGAAGCAGTTCAACACATTTATCGCCAATTGCGTGGTGCAGATGCGCCGGACAATGAAACGGCTCGTGGTATTATTGATAAATTATTTTTTAGCGATAAGCGTTATGATTTAGGAGAAGTAGGTCGTTATAAAATCAACCGCAAGTTGAATATCGATTCTCCTCTTAAACAAAAAACTTTAACTAAGAGTGATATCATTGAAATTGTAAAATATCTTGTTCGCTTAACCAATGGTAAAGCCGATATTGATGATATCGATCACTTGAGCAATCGTCGTGTTCGTACAGTAGGGGAGCAATTATTTGCTCAGTTTGGTGTTGGTCTTTCACGTATGGCTCGTACTATCCGCGAAAGAATGAACGTACGTGACAATGAAGTTTTCACACCGGTTGATCTGATCAATGCAAGAACATTATCATCTGTTATCAATTCGTTCTTTGGAACTTCTCAGTTGTCTCAATTCTTAGATCAGACAAACCCACTTTCTGAAATTACACACAAGCGTCGTATTTCAGCACTGGGGCCAGGTGGTTTAAGTCGTGAAAGAGCTGGTTTCGAAGTTCGAGATGTACACTATTCTCACTATGGTCGTTTATGTACTATTGAAACACCGGAAGGACCGAATATTGGATTGATTTCTACACTTTGTGTTCATGCTACTATTAATGATATGGGATTCATAGAAACTCCTTATCGTAAAGTGAATGACAGTAAAGTGGATATGAAGAAATTGGTTTTCCTGAGTGCCGAAGAAGAAGATAGTGCAAAGATTGCACAAGCAAATTCTGAATTAAGTGATAAAGGAGAATTTGTGCAGGATAAAGTTGCATCTCGTCAAACAGGTGATTTCCCTATTCTTGATAAAGGCGATGTTGAATTTATGGACGTTGCTCCCAACCAGATTGTTGGTTTGAGTGCATCCTTGATTCCATTCCTGGAACATGATGATGCCAACCGTGCTTTGATGGGATCAAACATGCAACGTCAGGCAGTTCCATTAATTCGTCCTGACAGTCCGATTGTAGGAACAGGATTAGAAGGAAAGGCAGCACGTGATGCGAGGATTCAGATTCACGCAGCCGGTGATGGTGTTGTAGAATATGTAGATGCAAACGAAATTCATGTTCGATACAATCGGAATGAAGTAGAAAAGCTGGTAAGTTTTGAAGAAGATCTGGTTGTTTATAAATTAACCAAATTCATTAAAACGAACCAGGAGACAAATATTAACTTAAAGCCAGGTGTTATAAAAGGGCAGAAAGTAAAAAAAGGCGATTTCCTAACCGAAGGCTATGCAGTTGAAAAAGGAGAACTTGCTCTGGGTAAAAACTTAAAAGTGGCATTTATGCCATGGAAAGGGTACAACTTTGAGGATGCCATTGTAATCAGCGAAAGAGTAGTTCGTGAAGATTTATTTACTTCGGTTCATATTTCTGAATATGAATTGGAAGTTCGTGATACTAAATTAGGAGAAGAAGAACTTACCCCAGACATTCCAAACGTTTCGGAAGAAGCGACTAAAGATTTGGATGAAAATGGAATCATTCGGGTTGGTGCTCATATTAAAGAAGGCGATATCTTAATTGGAAAAATTACTCCGAAAGGAGAAAGTGATCCAACTCCGGAAGAAAAATTACTAAGAGCAATCTTTGGTGATAAAGCCGGTGATGCAAAAGATGCATCTTTGAAAGCACCAAACGGTGTAGAAGGTGTAATCATCGATAAAAAATTATTCCAGCGAGCTAAGAAAGATAAGTCTACAAAGGTTAAAGAAAAAGCAGTTTTAGAAAAGCTTGAGAAAGCTCATGAAATGAATATGAGTACTTTGAAAGAAGTGATGGTAGAAAAACTGCTCTTAATACTGAAAGACAAATCCAGTGCTGGCGTTTCTAATAATTTTAGTGAAATGCTGATTGGAAAGGGAGCTAAGTTTACTGCGAAAAACCTTTCCCAGGTTGATTTCATGAACGTGAATCCTTTGGGCTGGTCAAATGATGCTACTATTGATGATCAGATCAATACGTTGATTCATAATTTCAGTATTAAGTATAATGAAGAGTTAGGTAGATTCAAACGTGAAAAATTCAATATCTCTATTGGGGATGAATTACCTGCTGGTGTATTGAAATTAGCAAAGGTTTATTTAGCTGTAAAACGTAAGTTAAAAGTTGGAGATAAAATGGCAGGACGTCACGGTAACAAAGGAATTGTTGCCAAGATTGTTCGCCAGGAAGACATGCCATTCCTGGAAGACGGAACTCCGGTTGATGTTGTATTGAATCCATTAGGTGTACCATCTCGTATGAACCTTGGACAGATTTATGAAACAATTCTTGGATGGGCCGGTGAAAAATTGAACCTAAAATTCTCTACTCCGATATTTGATGGTGCTACAGTTGAAGAAATAGGAAAATATTGCGAAGAAGCAAATATTCCAATGTGGGGCCACACTTATTTATATGATGGAGAAACTGGCGACAAATTCCACCAGAAAGCAACCGTAGGTATTATTTATGTGATTAAGCTACACCACATGGTTGATGATAAGATGCATGCCCGTTCAATCGGACCATATAGTCTTATTACACAACAACCTTTAGGTGGTAAAGCACAATTTGGAGGTCAGCGTTTTGGAGAGATGGAGGTTTGGGCACTGGAAGCGTATGGTGCATCAAACATATTGCAGGAATTGTTGACACTTAAATCGGATGATATCATCGGAAGAGCAAAAACATACGAAGCAATTGTAAAAGGCGATAACATTCCAAGGCCAGGTATTCCTGAATCATTCAATGTATTGGTTCATGAGTTAAGAGGTTTAGGATTGGATCTTAAATTCGACTAAGAAGTTCCAATTTCGTTGAGGTATCTTAATCAAACACTTTAAAATCGACTTAGACATATGTCATTTAGAAAAGAAAATAGACCAAAAGCAAGTTTCTCAAAAATCACCATTGGCCTTGCATCTCCTGATAATATTCTGGAGAGGAGCTTTGGTGAAATCTTAAAGCCGGAAACCATTAACTATCGTACGTATAAGCCTGAACGTGATGGCTTGTTCTGCGAACGGATTTTTGGACCTGTTAAAGATTACGAATGTGCTTGCGGAAAATATAAGCGTATCAGATATAAGGGAATTGTTTGTGACCGTTGTGGTGTGGAAGTAACGGAAAAGAAAGTACGCCGCGAACGTATGGGTCACATTAAATTAGTTGTTCCTGTAGTACATATTTGGTATTTCAAAAGTTTACCTAATAAAATTGGTTACTTACTTGGAATGAGTTCCAAGAAAATGGAAACCATTGTTTATTATGAAAGGTTTATAGTTATTCAATCTGGTATCCGTGCAGATAAAGGACAGAATTTCGGTGATCTTTTAACGGAAGAAGAATATTTGGATATATTGGATACTTTACCAAAAGACAACCAATATCTTCCGGATGAAGATCCGAATAAGTTTATTGCTAAAATGGGTGCTGAAGCCATTCATGACTTATTGAAATTAATAGACCTGGATCAATTGTCATTTGATCTTCGTAATTCAGCAGCAACTGAAACTTCACAGCAACGTAAAGCAGATGCCTTAAAGCGGTTGAGTGTTGTAGAAGCTTTCCGTGATGCGAATACAAGAATTAATAACCGTCCTGAATGGATGGTAATGCAATATATTCCAGTAATTCCACCAGAATTACGTCCATTGGTTCCTTTGGATGGTGGTCGTTTTGCTTCTTCTGATTTAAACGATTTGTATCGTCGGGTAATTATTCGTAACAACCGTTTAAAACGATTGGTAGAAATTAAAGCACCTGAGGTAATTCTTCGTAACGAGAAGCGTATGTTGCAGGAAGCTGTTGACTCGTTATTTGATAATTCAAGAAAATCAAATGCGGTTAAAGCTGAAGGTGGTCGAGCATTAAAATCATTAAGTGATGTATTAAAAGGTAAGCAAGGTCGTTTCCGTCAGAACCTTCTTGGTAAACGTGTTGACTATTCTGGTCGTTCGGTTATCGTAGTAGGACCTGAACTGAAATTACAGGAGTGTGGTTTACCAAAAGATATGGCTGCCGAATTATTTAAGCCATTTATCATTCGTAAGTTAATTGAAAGAGGAATTGTAAAAACAGTGAAGTCTGCCCGTAAACTGGTAGATAAAAAAGAAGCTGTTATTTGGGATATCCTGGAAAATATATTGAAGGGTCACCCGATTATGTTGAACCGTGCCCCGACACTTCACCGGTTATCTATTCAGGCATTCCAACCAAAATTGATTGAAGGAAAAGCGATACAGCTTCACCCATTGGTGTGTTCTTCATTCAACGCCGATTTCGATGGTGATCAGATGGCCGTTCACGTTCCTTTAGGTCACGCAGCAATATTGGAAGCACAATTGATTATGTTGGCTTCTCAGAATATCCTGAATCCACAAAATGGTACACCAATTACCTTACCTTCTCAGGACATGGTATTGGGTCTGTATTATTTGTCTAAAGGACTTAAATCTACACCAACCGAAAAAGTTAGAGGTGAAGGAAAAGCATTCTATTCTCCGGAAGAAGTAATCATAGCTCACAACGAAGATAAAATTGACTTGCATGCCTGGATTAAGGTAAAAGTTAATATTCGTTTGGAGAATGGCGATTTAGTAAACAAATTAACCGACACTACAGTTGGTCGGGTAATTTTTAACCAAGTTGTACCTCCGCAGGTAGGATTTGTAAATGCTTTATTGACAAAGAAAAATCTTCGGGAAATTATTGGAGATATCATTACAATTACGAACATACCAACAACGGTTAAGTTTTTGGATGCTATTAAAACGCTTGGTTTCCGAACGGCCTTCCGAGGTGGACTTTCGTTTAACGTAAGCGACTTGAAAGTTCCGGACGTTAAGGAGTCGATGCTTGAAACAGCAAAAGCTGAAGTAGATGAGGTTTGGGAAAACTACAATATGGGTCTTATTACCAACAACGAACGATACAATCAGATTGTTGATATTTGGAGCCGTGTAGATACGAAGCTTACAGAAACTTTGATCTATGAATTAAGTAACGATAAACAAGGTTTCAACTCTGTATATATGATGTTGGATTCTGGAGCTAGAGGTTCCAAACAACAGATTAAACAGTTGGCAGGTATCAGAGGATTGATGGCTAAGCCTAGAAAATCTGGTTCTACCGGTTCTGAGATTATTGAAAATCCGATTCTTTCCAACTTTAAAGGTGGATTGAATGTATTGGATTACTTTATTTCTACGCACGGTGCCCGTAAAGGTTTGGCGGATACAGCACTTAAAACGGCCGATGCAGGTTACTTAACCCGTCGATTGGTTGACGTTTCGCAGGATGTGGTTATTACCGAAGAAGATTGTGGTACACTGAGAGGTATTGCAACATCTGCTTTAAAAGATAATGAGGATATCATTGAACCATTGTCTGATAGAATTCAAGGTCGTACATCTTTACATGATGTACTAGATATAATAACAGCAGACGTATTGGTTGCTGGTGGATCTGAAATCACCGATTCAATTTCTAAGAAGATCGAAGAATCAGGTATTGAAGTTGTGGAGATTCGTTCTGTATTAACATGTGAAAGCCGTCGTGGTGTTTGTGTTAAGTGTTATGGAAAAAATCTGGCAACCGGAAATATCACTCAAAAAGGAGATGCTGTTGGTATTATTGCTGCTCAGTCAATTGGTGAGCCGGGTACACAGCTTACACTTCGTACGTTCCACGTGGGTGGAGTGGCAGGTTCTACTTCTGTTGAGTCATCCTTGTTTTCGAAATTTGATGGTACTATGATTTTTGATGGTTTACGTACTGTAACCACAGAGAATGCAGATGGAAATAAAGTCCAGGTTGTTATCGGTCGTACCGGTGAAGTAAGAAACATGGATGTAAAGAATGATCGTTTAATGAATGTAATGAACATTCCATACGGTGCCATTTTAAATGTAAAAGACGGACAAAAAGTTATTAAAGGAGATACAGTTTGTACATGGGATCCATATAACAACGTTATCATTGCTGAGGTGGACGGTTTGGTTCATTTTGAAAATGTATTAGATGGTATAACCTATAGAGAAGAGTCTGATGAGCAGACAGGTCACCGTGAAAAAGTGGTTATTGAAACGAAAGACAAAACCAAAATTCCATCAATTATCTTGATAGGTAAAGAAGAGAAATCATATAACCTTCCAACGGGTAGTCATATCATCGTTAATGAAGGCGATAAAGTTAAAGCTGGAAAAGTTTTAGTTAAAATTCCTCGTATACTTGGAAAACTTAGAGATATTACCGGAGGTCTTCCTCGTGTTACCGAATTATTCGAAGCACGTAACCCAAGTAATCCGGCGGTTGTAACGGAAATTGATGGAGTTGTTTCCATGGGAGCAATTAAAAGAGGTAACCGTGAAATTATCATCGAAGCAAAAGATGGTATTACGCGTAAATATCTTGTTCCATTGACAAGACAGATTCTTGCACAGGAAAGAGATTTTGTAAAAGCAGGAACTCCATTATCTGATGGACAGATTGCACCGAATGATATATTAGCTATTCGTGGACCTTTTGCGGTTCAGGAGTATGTTGTAAATGAAATTCAGGAAGTATATCGTTTGCAGGGTGTAAATATCAATGACAAACATATTGAAGTAATCGTTCGTCAAATGATGCGTAAATTATCCATTGTTGATCCGGGTGATACAAAATTCCTTGAAGGAGATTCAGTAGATAAGTTTGAATTTGTAGAAGAGAATGATTGGGTGTATGACAAGAAAGTTATAACAGTTGCCGGTGATTCTACACATTTCCGCCCTGGTCAGATTGTAAGTTTACGGGAATTAAGAGAAGAGAATTCTATACTTCGACGCAATGATAAGAAGTTGGCTGAACACCGTGATGCAAATCCGGCAACATCCACACCTACATTACTAGGTATTACCAAAGCTTCTTTGGGTACACAAAGTTGGATTTCAGCGGCTTCGTTCCAAGAGACTACCAAGGTTCTTTCTCAGGCTGCAATCAATGGTAAAGCCGATCCAATGTTAGGTTTGAAAGAGAATGTAATCACGGGTCATCCGATTCCAGCTGGAACAGGTTTACGTGAATTTGAAAACACAGTTGTAGGAAGTAAAGAAGAGTATGAAGTGTTACAAACCACACGTGAAGTGATGAACTTTGATGAAGTGGAATAATAAAGGAAGTATTAAAAATTAAAATAATAAATAGGGAGTAATTTTTTTTTACTTCCTATTTTTTTAGTCTGTTAAGTGTTTGATAAAGTGTTTTAGACATTTTATTTTAGCAACTAAATCCCTGTTAATTTGTAAAAAATAGAAAATGAAAAACTGGTTACTGGCATCAAATATCGTTTTACTTGTTCTTGTGGGAATACTTTTTTACCTGCATTTCAATTCAAGTAATTCAAAGTCAAATAAGAATAGTGTTGCTTCAAAAGAAATTTCTTCAGATGGGAATGCATTTAAAATTGCCTATTTTGAAATGGACTCTGTTGAAAATAGTTTTTATATGGTTAAAGAGATGAAAGCAGAATTGGATAAGAAGGAAGATGCAATAACCAATGAATTAAGCAGACTGGAAAAAGATTTTCGGGCAAAAGGAAGTGAATACCAAAGCAAAGCTGAATCTATGACTGCATCGCAGGGAGAAATGGCGAATAAGGATATGATGCAAATGCAACAACAGATCCAAAGTAGAAAACAGGCACTTGATCAGGAATATCAGGATTTTCTAATGAGAAAAACAAGAGAAGTAAAAGGTAAGATTGAAGATTATCTGAAAGTATTTAATGCGGATAAAAAATATTCATACATCGTTGCATACGAACCAGGCTTATTTTATTTCCGAGATACATTGTACAATATTACCAGTGAACTTGTAAAAGGATTAAATGAAATGAAGAGTCCTTCGAAAGAGAAAAAATAAAAATTGAAAGGTCCGAAAAGGACCTTTTTTATTAACGGCATTCCTTCTTTTCAATTCCACTTTTATGTTTATCTTGACATCCAAAAACTAACTGTACATATGTCAAAACAATCTACATTCAAACAATCCCTGAGTTTATTTGATGCTACCATGATCGTTGCGGGATCCATGATTGGTTCCGGTATTTTTATTGTAAGTGCCGATATTGCACGAAATGTTGGTAGTGCAGGTTGGCTTATTGCGGTATGGGTTATTACCGGTATTATGACCATTATTGCAGCCGTTAGTTATGGCGAATTAAGTGGTATGTATCCTAAAGCAGGTGGTCAATATGTTTATTTGAAGGAAGCATATAATCCGTTGATGGGATTTCTATATGGCTGGAGTTTTTTTGCGGTCATTCAAACGGCTACTATCGCTGCCGTAGGTGTGGCTTTTGCAAGATTTTCAGCATATCTATTTCCTGCACTCAGTGAAAAAAATATTTTGGCCGATTTCGGATTTGTAACCATATCCGCAGCACAGGTTACAGCAATCATTCTGATATTTTTATTAACGTTGATCAATACCCGTGGTATTAAAGAAGGTAAATTGATTCAAACCACTTTTACTTCTGCCAAAATAATTGCTTTAGTAGGACTGACTTTATTAGGATTCTTTTTGGTTAAAGAAAGTTTCTGGGATCAGAATTGGCAAACAGGAATGAATGCAATGAAAGATCTGGGAGAAGGAGGAGCAGGTTCTGTGCCAACTACATGGCAACCAATTTCCGGTTCATTATTAATGGGTGCAATTGCTGCAGCCATGGTAGGATCTGTGTTTAGCAGTGATGCATGGAACAATGTAACATTTATTGCAGGTGAAGTAAAAAATCCACATCGGAATATCGGCCTGAGTTTGTTTTTAGGAACCTTGCTAGTATGTACATTATATGTAGCGGCAAACCTGATGTATCTAAATGCAATGCCATTAGATGAAATTGCATTTCCACATGAAGACAGACTGGCAGTATCTGCTGCTAATCATATTTTCGGACAAAGCGGAATGATCATCATTGCTTTATTAATTATGGTTTCAACATTTGGTTGTAATAACGGATTGATCCTTGCCGGTGCCCGTGTGTATTATACCATGGCACAGGATAAATTATTTTTCAGAAAAGCTGGTGAATTAAATAAAAATGCTGTTCCGCAAAATGCATTGTGGGCACAGTTTGTTGTTGCATCATTATTATGTTTAAGTGGACGGTATGGCGACCTGTTGGATATGATTGCTTTTGTGGTGGTTGTTTTTTATGTGTTGACCATCATCGGCATTTTTATACTCCGTAAAAAGCAACCAGATATGGCAAGACCGTACAAAGCGTTTGGGTATCCGGTTTTACCAATCATTTATATATTGATGGGGACTGCTTTTTGTATAACATTATTAATTTATAAACCTACATATACTATCTGGGGTTTAGGTATCATGTTATCAGGTATACCATTATATTATTTTGCCGTTTCGCAACAAAAAAAATAATGACGACTTTTGCAACATGGAAGATCTAAAAAAATTATTCAATTCGTTTAATAGAATTAAAGTAGCTGTGTTGGGAGATGTTATGCTCGACACGTATATGTGGGGGCATGTTGAACGCATTTCTCCGGAAGCTCCTGTACCAGTTGTTTCGCTGGATAAAAAAGAAAACAGGATTGGAGGCGCCGGAAATGTTGCGTTGAATATACGTTCATTGGGTGCTGAAGTTTTTGTGCTGTCTGTAATAGGAGCTGATGAGGATGGGGATAAACTGGAAACTCTTTTGAAGGGAAAAAATATCAAGACCGCATATTTATTAAAAAGTAAGGAACGGTTAACAACCAATAAAACAAGAATTATTTCCCGCAATCAGCAAATGATGAGGTTGGATGCTGAAATCAGTAATGACCTTTCAGTTGCGGATGAAAATAAATTATTGGAGAAAATTGAAACACTAATAAAAAAGGAAAAACTGGATGTGTTGATTTTTGAAGATTATAATAAAGGGGTGTTGACCGAAAAGTTAATCCGGGAAACAATTGCCCTTTGTAAAAAATCAAACGTGATTTGTACCGTAGATCCAAAACGAAAAAACTTTTTTTCTTACAAAGGAGTCGACATATTTAAACCCAATTTGAAAGAAGTGAAAGAGGGACTGAATTTATTAATAGATAATGTTGAACTGCGGCAGTTAAAAAACATTCATAAGGAACTGCATGCAATCCTTGATCATAAGATTTCTTTTATAACTCTTTCAGAAAAAGGAGTATATTATCAGCAGGATGGAAATGCATCAATCATACCATCACATTTCAGAAATATTGCCGACGTTTCAGGAGCCGGAGATACAGTAATAGCGGTTGCTTCATTGGTTTATGCTGTTTCAAAAAACATACATCTGATGGCAGATATTGCCAATATTGCTGGTGGTTTGGTTTGTGAAGAAGTAGGTACTATGGCCATCAATAAGGAGAAATTATTGCAAGAATGTGAATTGTTACTTTCCTGATTAGGTAAATTATTTATGTAGAACTTCGTGTGGGTATTACAGCAAAAAAGGAGTTCGTTTTCCAATTCGTAATTATGTCAAAATTTACAATAGCTATACATGGCGGTGCCGGAACGATTTTAAAGTCTTTGATGACTGATGAAATGGAGGCTGCTTACAAGGCCGCTTTAAAAGAGGCTATGGATGCAGGTTATACAATTTTGAATGCTTCAGGAAGTGCTGTAGATGCAGTTAAAGCAGCAGTCATTTCGTTGGAAAATAATTTGCTCTTTAATGCAGGAAGAGGATCTGTATTTACAAAAGAGGGCCTTCACGAAATGGATGCAGCCATTATGGATGGATCTGATCTGAATGCCGGTGCTGTGGCAGCAGTCCGGAATATCCGTAATCCGATAGAGCTTGCGGCAGAAGTGATGTATAACAGTAACCATGTTATGTTGAGTGGCAACGGTGCAAATGAATTTGCAAAAAAACAAGGACTGGTATTTGAGTCGGATGAATATTTTTTCTCCCAATTCAGATTCGATCAATGGAATGCAATCCGTGATTCAGATTCATATTCTTTGGATCATTCAAAAACAAAAGAGGGTTTAAGTTTTGAAGATAAAAAATTTGGAACTGTTGGTGCTGTTGCCTGCGATGAAAAAGGAAATATTGCAGCAGCTACGAGTACCGGTGGTATGACCAATAAAATGTATGGACGAATTGGTGATAGCCCGTTGATTGGTATTGGAACTTATGCAAACAATAATACCTGTGCCATCAGTTGTACGGGCCATGGAGAGCCTTTTATACGTGCTGTTACTGCATATGATGTAAGTTGTTTGATGGAATATAAAGGGTTGTCCTTATCCGAAGCTGTTAAAAAAGTTGTGCATGAAAAATTGATTCAGATTGAAGGGGAAGGCGGAATGATTGCCGTGGATGCAAAAGGAAACCATGCGATGATGTTTAACAGCGAAGGGATGTATCGTGGATTTAGAAACAGTGATGGTTTGGATGAAATAGCTATTTACAAATAGACCTGAATTATATTTGCAGTCATGAAAAAATATGCCATTATTGTTGCCGGCGGTTTAGGATCAAGAATGGGATCAACAATACCTAAACAGTTTTTATTGTTGAACAATAAACCTGTTTTATATTATTCATTGAAAGCATTTTTGGATGCATATGTAGATCTGCAAATTATCCTGGTATTGCCCATTGACTTTATGGATATGGGAACAGAAATTATGGATGGCTTTTTTGATTCATCTAGAATTCAGATTACTGCCGGTGGTGATAGTCGTTTTCAATCTGTAAAAAATGGATTGCAATTGGTTGAAGAAGATTCCATCGTTTTTGTTCATGATGCTGTTCGTTGTTTACTCACAACAGATTTAATTCATCGCTGTTACACACAAGCGATTGAAACGGGTACTGCAATTCCGGTTATTTCTTCAAAAGACAGTATACGAATTTTAACGGGAAAAGAAAATGAAACCGTTGATAGAACCAAGATTAAATTAGTTCAGACACCACAAACATTTCACAGTAAAATATTATTACCTGCTTATCAAATAGATTTCAAAGATAAATTTACGGATGAAGCATCCGTAGTTGAAGCTTTTGGATTAAAACTTTCTTTGATTGAGGGAGAAGAAAATAATATTAAGATCACCAGCCCAATTGATCTTGTTGTAGCAGAGAAAATGATGGAAGAACAAAAAGAGAAAATGTAAAGAGTTAATTCTTTATCCAGTTTATATACCAGGGAAGCCTGTTCAATTGAAGGGCAGCATATTTTTCTTCCACTGCACCAAAACTGCTGTAGAAAAAAGCCAGGTTGCGGATATCCGATCCTTCAAAATCAAGCCAAATATTTTTACCGGCATGGTCTTTTACAAAAGCATCAATCAATGCATGGGATGCACCTGTTGTTTTTCTCCGCCCGGATGAACCGTTCGGACGGGCATTTGGATGATTGCCCACCAGAATATAATAAGCCCTGTTGTGTGAAAAGAAAAATACTGCGGATGCCAGTAGTTCATGATTAGCAGAAACAATTCCATAACTAATGGCTTTGTTTTTAGCATGCAGTAATTGAAATAATTTTGAAAAATTTTCAAATCCCTGATCTGCATTTTTATAAAAATGCTGCATCTGATTTTTTGCAAGCCTGATGACTTCTTCAACCGGAATATTTTTTTTTACAACACAGTTTTGTTTGAATGCTTTTTGAATATTTCTTTTAATGTTGTCCCGGTATGCATCAAATATTTCTGTGTAAGGTTTATGTAGGTCCAACACAAAATTGTTTCGTTGGTAAATAGTGAAATCTGGTATTGCATAAACATTTTCGCTATTCAGAAAAATGTCGGCGTACTTGAATTTTTCCGGGATGCTGTTTATAAAAGTAAGTAGTATTTCTGCATTTATATTCTTGCCAAATACACCCAGTTGTGCAGTCAGGAAAGGTTGGTACAAATAATAAATGCCATATTTTTTATTCCAGGTAAGTGGCATAACTATTTCATAATCATCCAGGATCAACGCATCCCAATGCATAGACATATTGTCGAGATAATAAGAATAAGCATAAATTAATCCGTTGTCTGCTTTATCAATACAGGCATCCCATTTTGGTTTGTCAATCAGATAGTTCGGAAGATATTGTATGGTAAAATTAGCAGTCATTTCAATAGATCAATTCCGGAATTATTTTACGTAGGTTGAAATTCGAAATATCAATACTAAAAGAAATTGTTTTCATAAAACGGTTCTTCCTTTCGAGTGTATTTTGAATATAATCTTTAAACGCATTACTATACAATAAAGGCACGTAAATATTCACTGATTCATTGAATAATGGAAACTGCAATCCGGCATCAAACAAAAAACGATCGGAGCTGCTATTCTTTTTCCAATCATCTGATTGAGTCCCGATATCAAGGAATAATTTCAATGGAATGTTAAACGGCAACATTTGCAACGGATTTATTTTATCAGGAATTGTACTGCTTAAATTAATAGCCATTAGCCAGTCATCTGTTTTTCCAATTTTATTGGAGTACAGATTTGTTCTTACTTTAAATCCGCCATCTCTTTCCATGATTTGCTGACTGGCTAATTGATCGAAATGATTACGACCGATAAAATAATCACTATAAGTATAATCTTCATATCCATCAGCTCCGGTCATATTTAAATGAAACCGGTCTGTATTCAATTGTTTGCGTACTGTTTTTGAACCCATGT
>JAYWEL010000065.1:0-5375 GCA_043779285.1 Chitinophagaceae bacterium
CCCGCCTGACCGGACGGGCAGGGACTATGTGTAAATCTTAGATGGTATTATACCGCAGAAAAGCGCATTGGACTATTTACTGTTTATAAGCGGTATAAACAAATAATTGCATGTGGATAATTTATCCTTTGAAAAACTTTTCACCGAACTAAATAGTCCTAACTTTAGAAAGTCTTTTTAAGACTCTGATATTTTAAATATATAGCCTCCCTTAAATTCGGATCATTCTTAGACAATAATTAGCACCTGCATTATTTTCAAAAGTTTTCTCCTCATTTATTTTGAGACATCAATCATAAACGATCATGTTATGTATGTAATTCTTATTTTTTTCTTTAGTCATTGGTTCTTGTCATTATTTTTTCATTCCTTTTTTTTACATCGCTTTGCGTCCCATAAAATGTATCATGTAACTAAAAACTGGGAGCGATTTTTTTATATTGCCACCTGGTTTGTACAGGGCTCGTCTTTTTTAGTACCCCGTGCCTATGCGGTGTTACATCGTATGCATCATACTTACAGCGATACAGAGAAAGACCCGCATTCGCCCCATTTCTTTCGTGACATATGGCAGATGATGTATAATACGATAAAAGTATTCCGTAGTTTTTTACTCGGTGTAAATTTACCTGAACCACAATTTACCAAAGACTATTTACCGCAATGGGACAGGTTAGACAAAATCGGTCACCATATCATTACACGAATGATTTTTATGGCTGGTTATGTGAGTATCTATTATTTCTTTGCCCCATCCATTTGGTGGTATTTATTGTTGGTAATCCATTTTTTGATGGGCCCCATTCAGGGGGCTATTGTTAATTGGTGTGGGCATAAATATGGCTACAGCAATTATGATAATGGCGATCATTCAAAAAATACATCTCCCTTTGGTGTTATTATGATGGGTGAGTTGTTTCAAAACAATCATCATTACGACAAAGAGGACCCCAATTTTGCCCGTAAATGGTTTGAATTTGACATGACCTTTTTTGTTATGCGAATCATGCACAGAGTGGGAATTATCAAACTGATTCCTTTACAGGAAAAAATAGCCACTTGATTTTCTTTAAAAAAATAAAAAAGTAATTGTTTCGATTAATTCAGAGCATCATAATTTACTTTTTTTGTACATATTTATCATTTCCTTCTTTGACTGTTGCTAATGTTTGCTTTGTTTTGTGTTCAATATGGATATGAATGATCTCACCAATTCTATTTTTCAAAAAGCCGTTGCGTTTGTAAATCAAACCGGCAGACATCTATTTCTTACCGGTAAGGCAGGAACCGGCAAAACCACATTTTTAAAATACATCAGAGAAAACAGTTTGAAGAAGATGGCTGTTGTGGCACCAACCGGTGTAGCAGCTATTAACGCAGGAGGAGTAACTATACATTCATTTTTCCAATTGCCATTTGGATCTTTTATTCCAGAGAAAGCAAATAATTGGCAAGATTTTGATGGCCGTATTAATAACAGTAACAGTCTGTTGAAAAATATGCGTATGACCAGTGCCCGACGTGACCTGTTACGTGAACTGGATCTTTTGATTATTGATGAAGTCTCAATGGTGAGGGCGGATGTGTTGGATATGATTGATGTGGTACTCCGGCATGTTCGGCGGCAACCAATACTGCCTTTTGGTGGTTTGCAAATGCTTTATATCGGGGATCTTTTTCAATTACCCCCAGTAGTGAAAAATGATGAATGGGAAATGCTTCGATCATATTATAAAAGCCCATTCTTTTTTGATGCAATGGTTTTAAAACAAGCACAACCCGTATTTATAGAGCTAAAAAAAATATACCGGCAAAGCGATGATCATTTTATCAGCATCCTGAATAATATCCGTAACAATTGTTGTACGGATACCGATATGCAGGAATTGCATTGTTTTTATAAACCGGGATATGAACCAAAAAAAGAAGAAAACTATATCACCCTTACTTCACACAATGCAAAAGCCGATACTATCAATGAAAATCAACTAGCATTATTGAAAGGGAAGAAACATTTTTTTGAAGCAGATATTTCCGGCGATTTTTATGAAAACATGTATCCGGTTGACTTACAGATAGCCTTGAAAGTTGGCGCCCAGGTTATGTTTATTAAAAATGATAAGGGTGAAGCAAGGCGGTTTTATAATGGCAAGTTAGCAGTCATCAGTAAAATAGAAGAGGATCGTATTTGGGTTTCTTTTCCGGAGGAAGATTTTGATCTGGAATTGGAAAAGGAAAAATGGGTAAACCTGCGGTATAACTATAATACTGAAAAAGATAGCATTGACGAAGAGGAATTGGGCAGCTTTACACAATATCCTATCCGCCTTGCATGGGCCATCACTATTCATAAAAGTCAGGGACTGACATTTTCAAAAGCCATCATTGATGCCGGTGCATCATTTGCACCGGGGCAGGTATATGTAGCACTTAGCCGATTGACAAATATGGAAGGGTTGATATTATTCAGCCGGATAAATCCACAGAGTATAAGTACCGATACAAAAGTGTTAGACTATGTGAAAAATGAAATGGCGGAAGATGTTTTGCAAGAAATTCTTGAAGCTGAACAGAAAGTTTTTATTCGATATAAATTGTCTGATGGTTTTAATTGGGCAAAATTGACCGATTCAATCAGTTCACATTTAGCATCGTATGAAACCCGGAAAATTCCGGAGAAAAACGCCTGTATTGAATGGGCGATTAAGCTAAACAATGAAAATAATAAACTGCAATCGGTAGCCGATTCATTTATAAAGACGCTAGAAATTTTATTCGTTAGTTGTGAAGAAGATCAGTATCAAAAACTCTTTGAACGATCAAGTGCTGCTAGTAATTATTTTAAAAAGGAACTGGAAGAAAATCTATTAATGCCTATTAAAAAACATGTTTCCGAATTCAACGTTAAAGCGAAAGCAAAAAAATATCTGAAGGATTTAATCGGCCTGCAATTATTTGTAGAGAGAAAAAAACAGGAAATGGAAGAAGCGTTTAACATTGCCGAAGCCTTACATCAATCCGTACATATGGATGTGCTGTTGCATTTGGTTGAGGAACAACAAAAACCAAAGATAATTTTATTGGAAGATGTTTCGGGACATACAATAAAAACAGGGAAGGCAGTAAAGGGAGATACCAATCGTATAAGTCTGCAGCTGTATGAAGATGGAAAGAGTATTGCAGAAATAGCTGCAGAACGAAACCTGGCGATAAGTACGGTTGAAGGACACCTGATTCATTTTATTCCAAGTGGCGAAGTGGATGTACTTGCATTTGTTTCGGACGGAAAACTTCAAACAATCATCGATGCAATAAAATCTGAGCCGGGAAATAAATCAACATATTATAAAGAAAAACTAGGGAGTCATTTCTCTTATGTGGAAATAAGAGCAGGAATAAAGTGGATTGAAAAGGTTGTTAATAAAGAGGCTTTGTAAATACTAATTTTGTTGAATCCAAAAACTATTGCGGGCAGCTATGAGGTTCTTCACTTCATTTTTTGTTTAAAACCTTTATCGCTAATTCAAATAAATATTTTATGACCCCAACAGAAAAAACAAAGAACCCCGGTTATTTACTGTCCATATTAAATCATAAATGTCCTCGTTGCAGAAAAGGAGATATGTTTCTGAATAAAAGTTCCTATCAGATTAAAAACTTTATGAAGATGCATGACAAATGCCATGTCTGTGATCAGAAGATGGAAATTGAAGTGGGATTTTATTATGGAACCGGATATGTAAGCTATGCGCTGACTGTTGCGTTTTCTGTTTTTACATTTTTTGCCTGGTGGTTGCTGATTGGGTTATCTTTAAATGATAACCGATTGTTTTGGTGGATGGGAACCAATGCTGTTTTACTGATATCATTACAACCTTTTTTTATGCGGATTTCAAGAACAATCTGGCTTTCTTTATTTATCAAATATAAAAACAACAAAGAGATGGAAATAGTAAACGGGAAAAAGACAAAGCAATGAATATTGCTCCTGTTTAAATTATTTCGGTTGGTTTCGGTTCAATCAAATCCCATAAATTTCCATACAAATCTTCAAACACTAAAACATTTCCCCATGTTTCAGCAACAGGTTCCCGGATTATTTTTATTTTATTAGCCATTAAATTTTGGTAATCTCTTTCCAGATCATTGGTATGCATAAAAAGAAAAACACGGCCACCGGTTTGATTACCAATTCGGCTTCTTTGTTCATCATCTGCTGCTTTTGCCAAAAGTATGCAGCAATCACCCGATCCTTGTGGAGCTATACGTACCCATCGCTTGTGTTCACTAAGTTTTGTGTCTTCAATCAAATTAAAACCAAGTTTGTTTGTATAGAAATCGATGGCTTCGTCATAGTCAGCAACAACTAATGCCAATTGAATTATTCGTTGATTCATTTTTCAAACTTATTATTGTCACAAGGTATTAAAGATAATTCCGTTCAATGAATAAAATTTATTTCAAAATAAACTTGGCATTGATATTAGACACAATTCGTATTTTTTCAAATTCGATTTGTGGTAATTCTTCTGTATTCTTAGTAGCCATGCTGTACGCAATGCCTATTTCCTGCTGTTGCATTCGGTTTGCATAGAAGTTCTCATTGTCAGAAATATGTATTGCAAGACCAACCAGTTGATTTAATGGTTTTGTTAGTGCAGTTGCTCTTGACTTTGCATTTTCAATAGCTCTTGAGCGCATAATATTTTTAAGGTTTTCAAGATCGGAATGGTCAACATGGTCAATAGAAGTATTGGCAATGTCGATGTCTTCAAGGCCTATCAAAACCCGTGTGGCCATAACGGCATCCGTTACTTTCAACATATATTGTTTTGATTTAAGTACATCTTTATTTTTCAAAAGATAGTTTTTGAAATTGCTGGACATGTCACTCGTTGTTAAATCTTTTTCTGTATTCAAGCCCAATGATTTCAGTGCTTTCACCATTTTACGTTCCATATCTTCACTCGATATTTTGTCCTTTGTATCTTTTTCCGAAATAAAGATCCGGATATAAATTTCATTGGGAGTGACTAACGTATCCGCATTGCCATTGACTTCTATATGTGGTTGGTCAATGAAATTTTTATACTGACTTTGAGCAGAGAAAAAACTAAAATAAATGAGGACTGTAAGAATTATTTTTTTCATGTTAAGTTATTTGCGAGTTAAGATGCAACTTTTTTTGTAAAAGTTCTAAGCAAATGTTAAAGGATTGATTTTTTATAGTTTCAATAGCTGATAATTTTTCATAGTTATAGTTTTAAATTACCAGGCTATACCGCTTATAAACAGTAAATAGTCCAATGCGCTTTTCTGCGGTATAATACCATCTAAGATTTACACATAGTCCCTGCCCGTCCGGTCAGGCGGGC
>JAYWEL010000066.1:0-5368 GCA_043779285.1 Chitinophagaceae bacterium
GTATAAATAATTTGTTTGACAGTAAAACACATACAGAAATTATTGACCGGATAAACCAACTTTCTGAACAATCAGAAAGACAATGGGGTAAAATGAATGTCAGTCAGATGCTGGCACATTGTAAAGAAGCTTTTAAAGTTCCCCTGCGTAATAAACCAATTCCAAGAATGTTTATCGGAAGAATATTTGGTTGGATGGCAAAAGGAAAACTATATGATGAAAAACCTTGGGGGAAAAATTTACCAACAGCACCCAATTTTATTATTCAAGATGAACGTGATTTTGAAATAGAAAAATCAGCCCTGCTGGAATTGATCAAACAATTTTATACACTCGGGCCAGATGGAGTTGGTCATTTCCCACACCCTTTTTTTGGAACACTAACAAAAGAACAATGGGGAAAAAGTATGTGGAAGCACATCGACCATCACTTGAAACAATTCGGTGTTTAAAAAATCTTTTTAGTTTACCGTATGTAAGTCGAATTCCATTTTGATATTTGTTAAACTATCTTTTTTTACTGTTACTGTATTGATACTCATTTTTTCATCGAACCTGTTGGCAAAATATCCATTATCCATTTTAATCAAAACAGAATATACACCTTCGTCCAATGCTATATAGAATTCTCCTTTCTCATTTGTTTTAACAACAGAAACTGGAGTTGATTCCATATTGATAAATAACCCATTTTTCTTTTGCATACTTGCATTATTCAAAACCTGAAACACGGCAATGGAAGTTTTCATTGGCCGCCCAACAAATTTAGCTTTCGGATTATTCGGAGAAGGCATCATATCGCCGGATATTTCAAACACCTGACCTGATATACCCTGTGTTATTTGTAGGCTAACAGCATATATTTTTTTTTGCGAAGAGCAGCCAATAAAAAGGGTAATAAATAAAAAACTGGCGATTACTTGTTTAATCATACGAATTAAATTTAATGCGTTTCGATTTTAATTTTTATGTAAATAAAGACTAATCCTATTAACAATTAACTTCACTACTCAATTAAAACGATCTAAATTAGTAGCATGCAAATTACACAATTGAACAATAGGTTTTTATTGCTATTCTTATTTCTTGGTTTTCAATTCAGCTCATCGGCACAAACAGAAACCAGACTGGATGAACTAAAAGTTTTTTCAAAAAAACTGGCTGAAAAATATAAACAGGAAAAAGTTGAAATAGAGAAATTGGCAAAGAAAAAAGGATGGCCACTGAAGATGAAGATTAATGATGGCGGAACCGCTATGCTGACTGGTATTTATCCAAACGGCTTACCTGAATATACTGCCACGGACGAAAATATAATTGCTGCAGCTACAATCTCTACGGATCAATTGTGGGCTGGTGGAAGTTTGGGCTTAAACCTCGATGGAAGCAGTGCAAATATGAAAGATAAACTGGCTATCTGGGATGGGGGTAGAGTCCGGAATTCGCATATTGAATTTGGAAACAGAATTGTATTTGGCGATAACGCTTCCACTTTCGATGATCATGCCACACACGTTGCAGGCACCATGATTGCAAAAGGAATTAATTCGTCAGCAAAAGGAATGGCTTTTAATGCACAAAATCTTATTGCCTATGACTTTAATTCGGACAATTCAGAGATGTCAAACATTGCAGGTAGTTTATTATTAAGTAATCATTCCTATGGAAGTAATGCAGGATGGGTACAAAATTCATCATCGAATAACCGATGGGAATTTTGGGGAGAATTTGGTGCAAATGAAGATTTTAAATTAGGCTTTTATGATAATAGGGCCCGGCAATGGGATAGCATTGCGTTTTTAGCTCCTCAATATTTAATAATAAAGTCGGCAGGTAACAAAAGAAATACGAATGGGCCTGCAGAAGGAACAAATTACTGGCGGTTTAATGCTACCGGTGCAATGGCTGAAGCAGGTCAACGGCCTTCCGGAATTTCAAGTAATAACTCATATGATATTTTACCCACATACTCCACTGCAAAAAACATTTTAACAATAGGAGCAGTGAATCCAATTTCATCCGGTTATCAAAGAAAAGAGGATGTGGTGATGTCGAGTTTTACGAGTTGGGGACCCGCCGATGATGGACGAGTCAAACCGGATGTAGTTGCAAATGGCGTAAATCTTACCAGTACTTCAAGTGAAAGTGATAACTCGTATAATACAAAAAGCGGCACTTCGATGTCATCGCCCAATGCTAGTGGTTCTCTTTTTCTTTTACAAGAATATTTTAATAAATTAACCGGAACCGGATTCCTGCGTTCTGCATCCCTGAAAGGTTTGGTCATTCATACTGCCGATGAAGCCGGATTTTTCCCTGGCCCTGATTACCAGCTTGGATGGGGATTAATTAACACAAAAAAAGCTGCTGAAGTAATTACCGGCAGAAATTCATTACACCGGATTATTGAAAATAATTTAACCCAGGGAAATACATTTTTACTGAATACCATTGCTTCCGGTACGGGACCCTTGGTTGCGACAATTTGTTGGACGGACCCTCCGGGTATTGTAGATAATGATAACAGATTAAACAATCGAATGCCGAAACTTATCAATGATCTGGATATTGAAATTACACAGGGTTCCAATATTATTTTACCCTGGAAATTAGATGGATCAGACCCTACTGCTCCTGCTACCCGTGATAATAATATTTTAGACAATGTAGAAAAAATTGAAATCAATAACCCCATTCCGGGTGAACCTTATTTGGTTAAAGTAAAACACAAAGGGACCCTGTTAAATAACGCACAGGCCTATTCGCTGATTTTAAGTGGTATTGGTGGATCAACCTATTGTATTTCTAAACCAACCGATAGTACGAACGCTAGAATCGATAAATTTAAGTTTTCAAGCATTGATCATACTCCGGCAGCATCTTGCAGAATGTATAGCAATTTTACTCATCTGATAGCAGCAGTTTATGGCGGACAAACTTTACCACTCAACATTACGTTGGGTACCTGCAATTTGAATAAAGACAAAATTGCGAAAATATTTATCGACTGGAACGGCAATGGAAATTTTACTGATGCAAATGAATTAGTAGCTACTAGTACTATTATAAATGGAACAGGAAATCAGACTTTCAATATTACTGTTCCACTTACTGTAAAACAAGGAATCACATCCCGGATCCGGATTGTATGCATGGAAACTTCGGATGCAAACCAGGTTAGCAGTTGCGGAATATATACCGGTGCTGGTGAAACACAGGATTATTTAATAACATTTACCAAACCACCGATAGATGTAAAACCAATGGCCCTATCGTTGCCCGATAATACCACTTGTGCTACCGATTCGATTTATTTATCTGTTCAGATTAAAAACCTCGGTATTGATCCGTTATTGAATATTCCGGTAACCCTGATTATTAAAAATGCTGCAACAACCGTTGCAACTTATATTGATACTATTAAACAATTACTTTTAGCAGATGCCAGCCAAACAATCTATTTAAGTAACCGATTCAATGCATTACCCGGGATAAATTATCAGTTTACTGTTTTTACATCGTTAACATCCGATCTCAATAAATCAAACGATACTATGCAAGCAAACAGGACTTTCCTGCCAGCTTCACCAGCAACATTGACCAATGCAAAAGGACATATCTGTTCAGCATTTGAAGCTAATTTGAGTGTGACAAGTTCTGCAGGAAATGTGTATTGGTATGATAGTCCCACATCTACAACACCAATTGGAACAGGAAATACACTGACCACGAATATTATTCCAAGCAACAAAACATACTACATTGGTATCAATGATGTTCAAGGAAAAGTTGGACCTCCCTCAAAATCTACTTATCCATCCGGATCTTTTTCAAACTTTTTACCAGTCGTAAATTTTGAAACATTTTCTCCAATGCTTATTGAAAGTGCCCGTTTTTTTAATGGCAGTTCCGGGAAATTGACCATCAAAGTAAGCAGTGTACTTACAAGTGTACTGGTAAGTTCTGTAACATTAGATATTATAGAAAACCAGGCAAATGATGAGGGAACAGTACTTCCATTAAATTTAAAAATTCCTGATGCAGGCAGTTATACATTTACGTTCACTTTCGAAAATGGAGCTACCTCCTATAGACACAATGGAGCTTCAAACAATGTCCCCTATCCATTTACACTACCGGGTTTAATGCGAATCAGTGGTAATAATCAAAATCCGGCAACAAGTTTTTATTATTACCTGTATGACCTGAAAGTAAAGTCGCTGGATTGTCCAAAGCCATTACCAAGACTATCCTTTGTTGCAACCAATGCGACTATTCCAACCATTACGCAAAATGGAAATGTAGTGACAAGCAGTGTTACAACCGGAATTTTACAATGGTATTTAAATGGTTCGGCAATAAATGGTGCTACCAATTCATCACACACAATGAATGACCCCGGAGTATATACTGTTTCAGTAACCAAAGATGGTTGTTTTACCTTATCAGCAGAATTTAATGCAATCATCACGTCTATTCCGCAATTGAACCCGAATGAAATCAATCTGACGGTTTCAAACAATCCCGGAAATGGTGCTTATAACCTGATGTTCAATGTGAAAAAAAGAGAAAAAATATTTATTGAAATATCAAACATAAACGGGCAATTGATCAGCAGGGAAGAATTTACTGTTCCTGCATCAGGTTCAGTTCAGCGAACTATTAATCTAAAGGAAAAATCATCGGGTGTTTATCTCATGAAAATTTATTTAGACAATAAACAATACATACATAAATTAATTAAAGAATAATCGAACCCTATTCAATAAAAATGGCGACGAGGCATCTGACCTCATCGCCATTTTATTAAATTATAGGAAGCTGTCTTACCCTAAAACAGCTTCTACTAAATTGCAACTATTCTTTTGCGGGCAGACAATAAATAAATCAGGCCAGCAATACCTGACATAAAAATAAATCCGATAACCCACATTATTTTTTCATTCCGTTCAATTCTTGTTGAGTTGGTCACTTCATTTATTGCTGCTGCCATAAATATTAAAGCAGTCAATACTGCCGCAATCAAAAAAGCTTCTGTCCAGGCATTATCCATGACTTTTAATATGACTCCACTAATTGAAATGCATACCATTAATATAAAACTTGTTTTAAGCAACCGATTATTAGTAATTCCCATTGGTTAATTTTTATTATTAAAAATATGCTTAAATATTCACTGATCAATTGATCGCCGCCAAAACAATTTCTTTCAACTGATCGATTGAAACCCGGTCTTGCTGCATGCTGTCGCGGTACCGGATGGTAACCGTATTATCTTCTTTGGTTTGATGATCAACTGTTACACAAAACGGCGTACCCAAAGCATCCATTCTCCGGTAACGTTTTCCGATAGAATCTTTCTCTTCGT
>JAYWEL010000067.1:0-2258 GCA_043779285.1 Chitinophagaceae bacterium
TTGCTTTTTTCTTTATCTCAAACTGTACATCAGTTATAAATGATAAAGTATAGTTGTTGCTTAAACTTAATGTGCCCTGAGTGATATTATAAAATCCTATATTCTCACCAGCATCCCTACCCAATACTCCTGTAAATGAATCACCACTGATTAATGTTTCGCTGGCAGTATAGCTGTACACTGGATTTGCACTTCCATATACTTTTGATTGGTTTGCAGTTGGAGTAATAATGATTGGTCGGGCTGTAATTGCAAATGTAGAAACCGGCACAACAGATGAAAGGCTTAAAACATAATTCGGCCCTGCAGATAAATTACTTAAAGTATATGCATAAGTGCCTGCATTATTACCTGTAGTACGGCTAAGGGTACCTGTGAAATCTGCTGCCGTCAATCCTGCATTGTTTGTAAATGTGAATGCCGGATCTGCATCACCGTATATTTTATTTTGATTGGCATCCGGCGTGATGACCACATTAGATATTTCGATGCTGACAGTTCCCAATCCATAAGTGATGTCAAAATTAGAATTCACCAATACACCCGGAATCAATGTTTGTTGTCCGGCATCCAATCCGGTAATCATATTGATTCCGAACATGGCTCCCAGCCAATTGAATTGACCAGGTATGGCATCAGACTGATCTATAATAACCGCAGTATTATTACCGGCTGCACCGGCGCCAATGGTATTGCTGTTTACCATCTGAACCAATTGCCCATTGACCATCTGAACCAACTGACCATTCACCATCTGCACCAATGAACCATTTATCATTGGAACCAGCTGACCATTGACAAACTGAACCAATTGGCCATTTATCATTGGAACAAGCTGACCGTTGACAAACTGAACCAATTGACTATTTACTTCCATCTGTCCGTTGACAATTTGCACCAATTGACCATTGACCATTGATACCAACTGCCCATTGACCATCTGCACCAATTGACCATTAACCATGGATACCAATTGACCATTGACCATTGATACCAACTGCCCATTGACAAGTTGCACCAATTGACCATTGACCATCTGCACCAATTGACCATTGACCATCTGCACCAATTGACCATTGACCATCTGCACCAACTGACCATTGACCATGGATACCAACTGCCCATTGACCATCTGCACCAATTGACCATTAACCATGGATACCAACTGACCATTAGCAATTGCTTGAAATTCGCCATTGACCATTTGTACCAGTTGACCGTTGACCATTTGTACTAATGAGCCATTAGAGGTAGGAGATAGTTGACCATTCACCATTTGCACCAATGATCCATTTATCATGGGAACCAGTTGTCCGTTGACCATTTGCACCAATGAACCATTGACCATCTGCACCAGTGAGCCATTCACTTCAATATTTGAAGTTGCGTTGTTTACCAAATGCGATTCACCCAATAATCCTTTTGAATTCACCCCCGGAAAAACATTATATAATTTTGTTTTAGTAGGATCAATCTTATACTCAAAAAGTGATTCGGAAGCAACATCCACGAGGTATTGAACATTTATTGAATTGAGATCTGTAAGTGGTACAAGCTTACCGTTTTCTAATTTAAACTTCCTGGAATTTTTGACAGCATTAAAGCTTGTCATCATGTTCAGGTTTAACAGGTCCGAGTTGGTCAATGTAGTTCCATTAGTTTGGTTTTTTGAAAAATCCTTTACCACAGCCAATGCATTTTTTGGAAGGAAATCATCATGATGCAATTTTATTTCACTGGTCAATGCCTGTGGATTGGGAACATTGGCCTGATTAAACTCATAGTTAAAACTGATATCACCTATATGCTGCCCATAAGTAATTGTTTTATTATTCGGCGTAACCTTTAAAGGCATTTTTTCTATCGTTACCGTTGAAGTATTGAACTTGTAATTATATTTTTTAGTTAATGCAACATCAGCAGGATTAATAGGATTAAAAATTCTTGCAGGAGTTATAATGTAAGTTCCCACACTACTATTTGTAGCAGCAGCTGTAGTCAATGTCATATTTGCAAGACCAATATCTGCCAAAGTCAATGCAGTATCCCTCAAAAGTTTTCCATTAATTGTTATCACGGTATCTAAAGCATTCAAAGTTTCACCGTATTTTTTTATTTTAGGCACAGCACTTACAATAATACTTGCATCAAAGAAATAAAGACTGTTTGAAAATCCGCCATCGGTTCCATTGGTACCTGCTTTTGGTGGCGTATAAGCCCTGATTTCAGGATTCCCTTCACAGGTGCTAATTAAAACC
>JAYWEL010000068.1:0-12754 GCA_043779285.1 Chitinophagaceae bacterium
GGGAACGTTATCAACTACCGATGAAAGCAATCCGATACTCATCACAATGGCATGCTGATTTTTAATAGTACTATCCATCCATCCAGCTACATCTTTTAAAATATGTGTTGATTGCAAAGCTGAAATGGCTAATAATATGCCTAAGAAAAATAAAATACTTGGCGTATCTATTTTACGCATAACATAACCCACCGTAAAATTTTTCCGGTCTTCTTCATCTTTATCCGAATGAATTAATTCGGTGATAATCCACATAATACCCAAACCGATAAGCATACCCATAAAAGGGGTAAATGAGTTAGTGTTTTAAAAACCGGCACCATTAACATACAAGCTATACCGGTAATAAATACTACTTTTCTTTCAAAAGCTGTAGAGGATGTTGCTCCTCCGATTGAGTTTTTCAATGTTGGTTTTTCCACTTTACCTTTTATCTGACGCCGCAAAATAAAAAATGGAACCAAAAAACAAACAAGGCTTGGAATAATAAGTTTTACAATAACATTAAAGGCAGTAATCTGCCCTCCTATCCAAAGCATAGTAGTGGTAACATCACCTATCGGCGACCAGGCTCCACCGGCATTAGCTGAAATGACAATAAATCCGCAAAACAATAACAGGTTTTCTCGCTTAGTCATCAGCTTACGAATCAAAGAAATCATTACAATGGTTGTTGTCAGATTATCCAAAATGGCCGAAAGGAAAAAAGTAAGCAAGCCTACTATCAATAATAATTTACGTATGTCCGTAGTTTTTATTCTCTCTGTAACAAATTCAAATCCATCATGAGAATCTATCAACTCTACAATAGTCATGGCCCCCATCAAAAAGAAAAGGATTTGGGATAAATCACCCAAATGATGAATCAGTTGTTCAGTTACCAATTCTTTATCTGCTGTAAACAAAATGTAAATGGTCCAGCATAATACACCGGTAACCAAAGCTGTGGCAGCTTTATTAATTTTTATACTATGTTCAAATGCGATGGCAATATAACCAAGAACAAAAATTAAGATGATTAAAATGATCATGTGTGATAAGTAATTTATTAAAACTGAATTGACGCAATATAGCTAAATAAAAAAATTTAGAAAGTGAGTACTAACTGGCATCATTTTCGTTATACTTGCAAAAATTGAATATGAAAAAGATTTTAATCATTTTTATACTTTTCATCTCTTTCAAAACCAATGCATTTTCGCAGAATTATAAAACGGCGCTGGGAGTTCGGCTAAGTTCTGCTGGTCCTGTGATTAACAATTCCATTTCTTTAAAACAATTTATTAATTCAACCATTGCTGTTGAAGTTTTACTTTCTATCTCTGACCCTACTGCTATTGGTATCTTAATTGAAAAGCATAAACCATTACTTGAATCTTCGATGAGCTGGTATTATGGTGCGGGTGCATATATAGGTTTTAATACCGAATCAAAATTCGGTGCGCAAGGGGTAATAGGTCTTGATTATACATTTCAAAAGGTTCCCTTAAATCTTTCACTTGACTGGAAACCGGAAATAAACCTCATTTCCAAAATACTTTTTAAAGCAACTGCAATTGGTTTTACTGCTCGTTTTACGTTTGAAAAGTAGGGAAATACTTTTTATTCAGAATTTATATCCCAATTTGTTATAAATTATTTTCTGCTTTTTGCGGTTTTGTGCAAGAAATTAATTTATTTTCAATTTTCAACTAACTGCAATGCTTAAAAAAGAGCGTCAAGCTTTTATTTTACATCGTATTAATTTACACAATAAAGTACTTTCTGCCCAACTAAGTACAGAAATTGATGTGTCTGAAGATACCGTAAGAAGAGATTTACAGGAATTAAATGACGACGGCAAAATTTACAAAGTTCACGGTGGGGCATTATCCTTATCATACAATCAGGTTCCCAATTACAACAGCAATATTTATGCATTAAAAGAAAAAAAACTGATTGCTCAAAAAGCGGTTAGCCTGATTAAAGACGGCATGTTTGTGTTAACCGGAGGCGGAACAACAATTGTAGAAATGGCCAGAATCTTACCAACCTCTTTAAGAGCTACTTTTATTACTGGAAGCATCCATGCTACGGTTGCTTATATGCAACACCCCAATATTGAGATCATAGTTATTGGAGATAAACTTTCAAAAAACTCAAAGATCACTGTTGGTGGCAATGCGATTCATAAAATCAATCAATTTAAGCCAGACTTATGTATCCTGGGAGTCAACTCCATTGATATTGCTAATGGTGTTACGGACGATGATTGGGAAATTGTTCAATTAAAGAAAGAAATGATTGCCGTTTCAAAAGAATTGGTTTGTTTGACCATTTCTGAAAAATTAAATACACATCAACCTATTCAGATTTGTGCGCTGAATAAAGTGGATACTTTGATAACAGAACTGGATCCTAGCGACAAAATTTTTTCACCATATATAAACTCAGGAATAAAAATTTATTAATCGATTTATTTTTTAGACTAAAACAACTGCTATGCGAAAAATCTATCATTTATTGTTCCTTGTCATTGGCCTTACATTATTTAATGTTTCGGTACATGCACAGGAAAAAGTAATATCAGGTACAGTAGTATCTGATGAAGGGAATGCTCCCCTGAGTGGGGTAACCGTCAAAGTCAAGGGTTCAAGCCGAATAACTCAAACCAACAGTGCCGGTTATTATTCCATCAATGCCAGTCAGGGAGAAGTCATCCAGTTTACTTTCATTGGCTTTGAAATGCATGAAGAAACAGTAAAAACTTCTTCTACTATTTCATTGATATTAAAAAATAGTGAAAAAGCACTAGGTGAAGTAGTTGTTACAGCTTTCGACATTAAAAAAAGTAAACGGGAACTGACTTACCAGGCTATTACGATTGATGGTGACGAAGTAGCATCAACCAGGCGTGAAAATTTTATCAGTTCGCTTGCTGGTCGTATTCCTGGGGCATTTATTACTCAAACTACCGGTATGCCAGGTTCTTCGGCTAGCATCGTTTTGAGGGGCCCTACTTCGATTGATGGTTCAAACCAGCCCATATTTGTTGTAGATGGTTTGGTAATAGATAATAATGCATTTGAAATGCAAGACAGGCTTCCGGGCGGTGGTGGTTTGAATACCGCTAACAGAAACAATGATTTTGGTAACCGTGCCATGGATATCAATCCATCCGACATTGAATCGTTAACTGTATTAAAAGGGCCGGAAGCAACCGCTTTATATGGTTCAGATGGTGCAAATGGTGCAATTATTATTACAACTAAAAAGGGGAAAAAAGGGAAAGCAAACATTGGTTATAATAATTCTTTCCGTTTAGAAAAAGTTTACCGTTTACCCGAAATTCAAAAAGTGTACGATCAAGGAAGTCTTGGTATAAACAACCCAACCATTCGTAATTACTTTGGTCAAAAAATACCAGAAACGGCTACACTATTTGATAATATTGGAAATTTCTTTCAATCAGGCTTCACGCAACAACATAATGTATCCATAGATGGGGGAAATGAAAATGGCACCTATCGGTTTAGTGGAAGCAATATCAGCCAAGATGGAGTTGTACCTAAAACAGGATTCACAAGAAATAATTTTCGTTTAAATACAACCTATAAATTCGGCGATAAAATAAATATTACCAACTCCTTTTCTTATATCAATTCCAGAACCGATAAAGCATCTAAAGGAACTGGTGGATTTTTATTGAGTCTTTTATCTTGGCCTACAACTGATAATTCCAATAATTTTCTTGATGCAAACGGAAATAGAAAAACAGTTCGAGGTGATTTATTAGGAGCCGAAGATGATAATCCTTTTTGGGATGTAAATCGAAATATCAACTTTGATATGAATGACCGATTCATGGGTAATTTTCAGATTAGCTATGATGTAAATAAATGGTTGAATTTTACTGCCCTAACCGGGGTTGATAATTACTCAACCAATGGAACCTGGTTTTTTCATCCACAATCAAATCAAGCCCGTACAATTGGTGGATTAATTCAACAATTTAGAGAAAGCCAAAGATTAGTAAATGGTGCTTACAGATCAACTATCAGAAAGAAAATTGGCCTATTAAACAATACATTAATCACGGCTTTCACTTTCGACAGCCGTAAGTACGAAGTAAACGCAATTAAAGGGGAAAGACTATTTGATCCCACATTTATTAGTATAAATAATGCCGATCCAATTACCGTTGCATCGCTTACCAATGCTGAAAATTTTAACCGATTTGGTGCTTTTATGAACTACAATGGTAGCTATAATAAATGGTTGAATATTTCCTTGTCTGGCAGAATGGACGGATCCAGCAGATTGGTGAACCCACTTAAATACGACAATAAAGATGCCATTTATTATTATTGGTCTTCGGGTATGAATATTGTTTTTTCGGACTTGATAAAGAAATTACCCACTTTCTTTGATTTTGGAAAAGTTAGAATCAACTACGCTACTACTGGTAGAGATCCAAGAACTCCATATGTAAAAGCGAACCGATTTACTCCTTCTACTTTTACTGGTGGTGGCTTCTCTCCTTCTGTTACACAGGGAAATGCCAATTTACGTCCAGAATTCAGCAATCAATTTGAGACAGGTATCGAATTGAAATTTTTAAAAAGTCGTTTAACCTTTGACTTTGCCTATTATGATAACCAAACGAAAGACCAATTAATTAACCCCAGATTATCGTATGCATCTGGTGCCATATTACAATGGATAAACGGAGGAACTGTTCAAAATAAAGGGTACGAATTTCAATTGATCGGAGTTCCCATTAAGAAAACAAATTTCAAATGGGATGTTACTGTGAATTTTGGAAGAAACAGGAATACTATCCTGGAAATGCCATCAGGACTACCGTTTTTTTATAACTCGGATACATGGATTGGTAATATTAGAAATATTGCTCAAAAAGGAGGTAATGTATTTCAATTAGCAGCAAATCGTTTTTCCCGAAATACAAATGGAGATTTAATTATTTCAGCAACAACGGGTTTGCCTTTACGAATTTTTGACTATACCGTAGTGGGTGACCGTCAGCCCGATTTCCAGATTGGATTGATAAACAATTTTACCATAATGAAAGACTTAACCTTATCTTTCAATCTTGATTTACGAAGAGGTGGTGATGTATATAACGGAACAGAAGAATTCTTATATACAAGAGGATTAAGTCTAAGAACTATAGATAGAGAAACTCCAAGAATTATAAATGGTGTGTTAAATGATGGTTTGCAAAACACAAGCAACCCAACACCCAATAATATTGTAATTACTCCTTTATTCAGATCTGATTATTATTCAGCTGGTACAATTTCTGAAGATTTTATTGAAAAAGATATTCATTGGATACGCTTACGCGATATTACTTTGGGTTATCAATTACCTCCTTCTTTGCTTAAAAAACAAAAAGTAATTAAGAGTGCTTCCGTTTTCTTTACCGGAACAGACCTATTTATCATTACAAATTATAGCGGAGCAGATCCATCAACCAATGCAAACAACACTTCTTCCAGAGGTGGTATGGGTGGTGTAGGTATGGATTTAGGTAATTTGGCAAATCCACGAGGAATGAATTTTGGAATTCGCATTCAACTTTAAACAACTAATAATTAAGATATGAGACAGTTTAAAATTTTTATACTACTTGCCATTGGGATTAGTTCCCTTTTAGGTTGCAGAAAGTTTCTGGATGTTAATTCAGATCCTGCAAGTCCTCAAAAACCCGATTTAAATGCAATATTTCCTCCGCTTACTGCTGTAATGTCTAGGATGATGATTTTTGATGGTCGGTTTGTAGGCCAATACACTCAAAATTTCAGCCATACAAGTGCCAGCGAAAATTATGATATACATGGTGGAAATGCAGGTGGCTCAGGTGCAAACCAACACTGGCGAGATTTTTACACACTACAAGGTACTACTATTAACCTTGTTATTAAAACAGGTATTGCGGAAGAAAAATGGGATTATGTAGGAGCAGCATTAGCCATTCGGGCTTGGGGACTTCAAAGTACAACCGATTATTTTGGCGAAATGCCTTATCGCCAGGCATGGGAAGACAACCGTGTCTATTTTGACTATGATGATCAGGAATATATATACTTTGCAGTCGATTCAATTTGTAAAGAAGCATTGACTTATTTAGCCAGAACAGATGGCAAAGTCAATCAGGCAGTGATGGGCCGCGGTGACCAGGTCTACCAAGGCAATAGGCAAAGATGGATTAAGTTTGTCTATGGAATTCTTGCAAGAAATGCACACCATATCTCCAACAAACCTAATTACAACCCAAATGATGTAATTAAATATGTCGACCTGAGTTTAGACGGCTTATCAGATAATTTTAATATTAATCATACCGCTACAAGAAATGACGATACCAATCCATGGGGTCCAGCCAGAGACAATTTATCTGTAAGAAGACAAAGCCGGTTTATTACCCAATTGCTAGATGGAAATACATTTATTGGCAATACACTTCCTATCAGTAGAGACCCAAGGTTGGGTAGATTATTATCTGCCAGTTTTGATACTACAGCCACTAATTCTAATATGCCTTCTCAAAATGGTGGGTACCGATTTATCTTACCTGCCTCAGGTTATGTTATTGGTACAGCAGGAACTGCATCATTCCGCCAAGCTCCAAGTACCTTATATGGCGATTCAACAACTATTAATCCTGCAATCGGTAATTTTTCTTCGGGTGCAGGAAAATTCTTATTCCAAAACAGAGTTGTATTTCCAATCATGACTTATCATGAATTACAATTTATAAAAGCAGAAGCAGCATTCCGCAAAAACGATTTGACAACGGCTTACACAGCTTATCGCAATGGAATTAATGGCCATATCGATTTTGTAAACAACCTGAATCAATCAGCAAGTAACGTAACTCAAATTACGACTACCGAAAGAAATGCATATTTGGCAAGTGGTTCTGTAAAGCAAAACGCAGCATCAATAACCATTACAGACATCATGCTTCAAAAATATATCGGTGATTTTGGATGGAATTTTGTTGAGTGCTGGAGTGATATGCGCAGATTTAATTATTTCGACTTGGATGAATTAACCGGCTTACCTGTTTACCGAAACTATCAAATTCCGGTTTATTCTTCAAACAATCTGGGACCGAAACCGGCACAACGATTTAGGCCAACCAACTTTTCTGAGTTTGATTGGAATTTGGGAGCATTAAGAAAAATTGGTGCCTTAAATGTCGATTATCATACGTATGAAATGTGGTTTAGCAGGCCTTAATAACTTAAAAAAGTAAACATTATGAAGAAGAAAAATATAACCCTTTTAATTGTCAGTGCATTCATGCTTTTGTTCATTGTTGCATGCAAAAAGAATGAACTTTCATTAACCCAATTTAGCCTTCCACAAGATAAAGCGTATGTCCGATTCGGCTTATTATCACCCAATACAACAGCGGTGATGATAAAAATAAATGGCGTAAAAATAAATGGAGCTAATACACCTGGTTCAGCCGGTTTTTTCCCGGCAATCTTAAATATGCCTGATTATTCTGCCGTAGTACCCAATGGTGTACTTCGACTTTCATTACCCAATTTTGGTACTGCCAATGATTCCGTTTTAATTTTCTCCGGAAACTTATCGATGAGTGCTGGAAAATATTATGCAGTTTGCCTCGCCGATACAGGAACAGACAGAAGCCTTTTCGCAGTAGAGGATAAGTTAGGTGCTTTACCAGATAGTGGTTTCTTTAATCTACGTATGATTAATGCCATGGGAAAAAGTTTACCTCTTTCTTTGATCCGAGTTGATTCCACATCAGCTACTGTTGTTACAAGAGACACTTTAATTAAAAATGTAACCTATCAAACTGGCTCTAATTTTATTAAAGTACCGGTATCGTCAATTAATACTTTTTCCAGATTCAGGTTAATCATTACATCTACGGGTGTGTCAATTGGTAATGTTATCACTCCACCGGCACCTAATTTAATTAATAAAAGAAGTGCTACACTTTATGCAAGTGGATCTATGGCTGGTATAGGAACATTAGCTCCTAGCTTATCTACTAGTTTCATTTATAATCAATAAAACAATGAAAATGAAAAATAATATATATAAATACTTCCTTTTCTTAACAACAACAATTATTTTATTCAGTTGTAAGAAAGATGATCAACCACAAACTTTAGTTTCTATGGATGCTTTTTTGCAATCCAAAACTGAGCTAAGCATGTTTACAACAGCCATAAACAAAGCACAATTACAGAGTTTTAAAGATGGACCTGGCCCATTCACCTGGCTTGCTCCTACCAATGCTGCTTTTACCGCTGCAGGCATAACTTCAGACTCATTGAACAAATTGACCAGTGGAGACATCAGTTATCTTTTGATGTACCATTTAATAAATGATGCTGTTTTTACTAGAGATATGATTGCACAAAACAGTTTTCCAAGAGCAACACAGCTTGGCAATTCTGGAAGTACGCAGGTTTTTTTGGGTCAATTTAATAATGAATTCTTTGTAAACGGAACCAAAATTGTTAGCCCTGACAATCGGGTTACAAATGGAATAATTCATGCAATTAACCGTTTTCATACGCCTCCGGTAATTAATGGCAATATTCAGGCATTATTAAATTCAACCGGGCAACACTCTTTATTTATTGCAGCCCTTACACGTGCCAACCGTTGGGCTCAACTGGCTACTACCAGTGTATTTACAGTATTTGCACCAACCGATGCGGCCATGACAGCCGCAGGACATACTACATCATCGATTGCAACTTCTACAGTTGGAAGAATGGACACATTGGTACGTTATCATTATTTCAACAATTTAAGACTGTTTTCAAATGACTTCGGAAACAAAGTATCTCCTCAAACTGCCTTGGGACCAGGAAGAACCATAACGGCCTCTGCAAATGGCACTAAATTAAAAGGTAGAAGTAATCCGTCAACAATTGATATTACACTTACCGATAGACTTGGAACGAATGGTGTCGTTCATCATTTAAATGGTGTTCTCAGATACTAACCCTTTAGCAAACCAAACTAACTCTTAAATAAAACCCACTTCAATATACTTGAATTGGGTTTTATTTTTATTAACTTTTCTAATGAAAAAATACAGAAGTAATCACTGATAACGGCTTTCCACTATCGGTACTGCAAGTAAGGCTACTGGAAAAGGCAGTCTCATTTAAAATCAACTGGTTAAACCCAAATTGTACAATTTTGCATATTTACAATTTTTTTCCACACATAAAATAAATTGGCTATCCCAATCCTTTTCCCCTTAGCTTTAAAGTATCAAACTGATACATAAAAATTTTAATTTAAAACAAAAAGCTATGAGTAAATTCCAACAATTATTAGTGGCTGTTCTGCTTTTATCAAGTACTGCACTTTTTGCACAGCAAAAAATTGTTTCCGGAAACGTGTATGGTGAAAGTGGACAACCTTTGGAAAATGTGAACATTCATGTAAAAGGAACTAATCGCACTGTTCAAACAACAAAGACCGGAATTTTTTCAATCCAGGCATCAGCAGCTGATGTACTTGTTTTTTCATTTATTGGCTTTTCTACTAAAGAAATAACGGTAGGAAATGAAAATAAAATCAATATTACGCTGACACCAGAATCAGGTTCACTTAGTGAAGTGGTTGTAACTGCTTTTGGTGTAAAACAACAAAAAAAATCGCTTGGCTTTGCTACAACCGAAATCAATAATAAACAGTTGATGGAAAGCAAGCAACCTAACCTGGTAAATGCATTACAGGGCAGGGTAGCCGGTGTACAGGTTAACAGCACAGGTGGTGGCCCTGGTCAAGGTGCCAGAATTGTTATTCGTGGGCCCAAAAGTGCTTTAGGGGGCAATCAGCCATTATTTGTGGTGGATGGTGTGATCGTTGATAATTCAACTGTTGTAGAAGGAGGAAGTGCCGCCCTAAGGGGAATGAGCAACCGGATCAGTGATATTAATCCTGATGATATAGAATCAATGAGTATTCTTAGAGGTGGTGCAGCCACAGCTTTGTATGGTTTCCGGGGTAGTAATGGTGTCATTGTTATTACAACAAAAAGTGCAAAAGCAGGAAAGATGATGGTTTCTTATAATACATCTTATGGCATTGAAAATGTAAACAAATTTCCAGATGTGCAAAATACCTACACCCAAGGGTATAATAATAATTATAACCCCATTGATTTTTTCCCCTCATTTGGCCCCAAAATAGCTGATGCAAAAGCAATTGATCCAACTCATCCTGATCAACTTTTTAATCAATATTCAAGAGCTTATAACGGGGGAAATCAGTTCAGGAATACGTTAAGTATCAGCGGTGGTAATGAAAAAGCAATGCTCAGCAGTTCGTTTAGTTATTTCAAACATAACGGGGTATTGCCCAATACCAATTACACGAATATGAATGCAAGGGTAAATGCGGTGCTTAATATCAGCAGTAAATTAAAAATTAATCCATCTTTTAATTTTATCAATAGCGGCGGATTGCGTTACAATGCAGATCGGTTTAATGAAGGCCTGACTTACTGGACTCCCCGGGTGGATGTAAGAGATTATAAAAACGCAGATGGCACCCATAAAACCTATGGAAATAACAACCCGATTTTTGGCGCTTACTATAACCTTTTTAAAGATGATGTAAACCGAACTATAACTAACCTGGCATTTGTTTATGAACCTGCTAAATGGCTCGATGTTAGTTATCGCCTGGGGGTAGACTTTACAGCAGATAACAGGAGAGCAACTGCTCCAGCGCAAATTTCAAGGCCCGGTGTTATCAACTTTGCTGATAATGTACTTGGATTTGTAGGCGAATACAGAGTATTGAACAGGGTAATCAACAGTAACCTGATTTTAACCAGTAAATTTAAGGTCGGAGAAAAATTTAATTTCACCGTCCGTGCCGGACATGATGTTGTAGATCAGAAATACAATTTTCAGCAAGTTGAAGGAAGCCAGTTGGATATCCCTGATTTGTTAAGTTTAAATAATGCCAGAGTCCTTACACAAAACAGCCGTCGAACTCAACTAAGAACGATGGGTGTATTTGGTGATGCCAGCATTGGGTACGACAACTTTGTTTTTCTATCTGTAACTGGCCGTAACGATTGGGCCAGTTCGGTTGCAAGTGGTAATCAAAGTTTTTTTTACCCAAGTGTGAGCCTGGCTTATGTATTCAGCCAGCAGTTTAAATTACCAACATGGATCAGTTACGGTAAACTACGTGGATCCTTTGCAAAAATTGGTATTGCTCCGGTTACTCCTTATTTAACCAGTACTTACTATAATAATGCATTTGGACAACCGGTTAACGGTGTTACAGCCTGGACCCGTGATGATACTCGTGGAGCTGATAATTTAAAACCAGAGTTTACCGATAACAAAGAAGCAGGATTGGAAATGCAATTTTTTAAAAACCGGGTAGGCTTTGATATTTCCTATTATAAAATAAACAGTAAGGATGTTATTAACCCTGTATTAGTTCCTACTTCTACAGGATTTAATTCATATATCTTAAACTCCGGTGAAATAGAAAATAAGGGAATTGAACTGGTGTTAAATGGAACTCCGGTAAAAACCAACAACTTTACCTGGGAAACAAGCATAAACTTTACCAGCAATCGAAACAGGGTAGTAAGCCTTGCCCCTGGCCTTAATGAAATTAATATAGCCAGCCAGTTTGGTTATATAGGCAGCGCTGTTACACAAAGGTGGGTGGTAAACCAACCGGTTGGTGGGTTATATGGAACTTCATATGCCCGTTTTTACGGAACCCAGCCAGATGACAGAAGATCGTTGCGAACAGATCTTCCTTATTTAATTGCCAATACCGGTGTTGGCGCCGGTTTCCCTGTCAGGGATTTAAATCAGCGATTATTGGGAAATTCACAACCACGGTCGATATGGGGTATCCATAATTCGTTTTCTTATAAAGGAATCAATCTTTCTGTATTATTCGATGTCAGAAGTGGAGTACAACGTTATAACCAATTGTCTAATTTCATGAGTGCATTTGGAATTGCCAAATACTCCGAAGACCGAAATGATACAAGAATTTTCAATGGCGTTACTTCCGATGGATTGCCCAATACGCAAACAGTCTGGCTGGGTCAGCAAGTAGGGCCTGATAATAGAAATTATAGCGACGGGTTTTATCGCCTGATACACAGAGGCGTTAGTGAAAACTTTATTGAAGATGCCGGATGGACCAGGCTTCGAACATTAAGCCTGGGGTATACACTTCCGGCCTCGATGCTTAAACATGTGAAATTGGTAAAAGAAGCTACTTTAAATCTAACTGGAAATAACCTTTGGTTAAAAACAAAATTTACCGGTTTCGATCCCGAGAACAGCTCATTTAATGCGGAAAGTAATGCGGATGGTTTTGCAGGGTTCAGTTATCCGGGAGTAAGAAGTTTTTTTGTTACCCTAAATGTCAATTTCTGATAACCCATATTTTCAAAACAAAATCTATTTTAATATGAAACATATTGCTTCAATCATAAACAGAAAAATCATTACAACCGGTTTCTTGTTCCTATTGCTTTTGAATAGCGGCTGTAAAAAGTTTTTAGATATCAATAAAGACCCTAACCGGCCAACCGTGCCATCCATTGGTGGTTTGTTGACAACCACAACACACAATACAACACTGAATGTATTCAGGGTATCAAATATTTCAAGTTATTATGTTCAATACTTAGCCTCGCCTAACAGGTCTTCGCCAACCGACATTTACGACCGGGTTGATTTCAGCGGCA